>JAHJDS010000091.1 GCA_018812395.1 Pseudomonadota bacterium | reverse complement strand
TAAAATAGACGGCTGTTGTGAGATGCTTGATGTCCTGAAATGGCGAGTGGCCCCCCTCCGGGATGGCCATTCGTGATCAAGACGCCACGTGGCGGGACCTCCATGTCCCGCCCCCAGCAGGCCGTTTTTCAACAGCCTGCTAGAGACCGATTGGCCGCCGAGCTTGAGGTGATAGACCTGGTCGAGGTTAACCGCCACCCGCGCGCCATCATTCACTCGCCACCAAACGGACGGTCCGGATCGTTCGTCATGGCCCGGTCTTTTTATAAAACGCCTGGCCCTTACCGCAGGCGGAGGTCCGAATGAATTTAATCAGCAGCCTTGACCAGGCGACCCAAAACCTCATTTGTCCGGTGACCGGGCTGCCCGTCCTGCGCCGGCCCGAGTGGACGGATGTCCCTCTGGGCGAGGGCTTTCGGATGACCTACAGCCGGATAGGCGACCATATCCTCATGTCGCAACCGACCGGCTACGCCACTTTGCCCGATCTGGAAAAGGCGGTGGACCTGATTCGGAAGGTGATGTCCGATGCCTTCCCCGACAATCGAAAGATCGTCGAGATAGGCGATTCTTCCAACCTCAGAGGCATGTCCCTGGCGGCCCGCCGGGAATATGTCCGGTTTTTGAAAAGCACCGACCAGATCGTCGGCCTGGTTTACCTGGGCGCCACGCCGGTCTTTGAAATGGCCATTCGGCTGGGCATCCGGCTGAAGCTGGTCAATTACCCGGTGAAAATCGCCCGTGATTACGGCGAAGCCATGCATTTGGCCCTGAGCCTGCTGTCGTCGGAAGGACCGGGGTCCCCGAAGGCCGACCAGGCCGCCGCCCACCTCCCCCCCGTCACCATTGCCCGGGAGGAATGGCGTCTGGATTTCGACGACTTTTCCACTCGATTCGAGATCATCGACGCAGACGTCCTCCATTCGGTCTCGACCGGCTATATGACCGAGGAGCACGTCGGGTCCATCGAGGATTTGGTCCGGGAGATGGCCTCGTCATTGATTCCATCGGACGACTTCAGGTACGTCGTGGCCGGCGTGACCGACCTCGAGGGCGCTAATCGCCGGGCCCGCCAGAAGTACATGGACTTGCTCAAAAGGTGGCATGAAGACCGGCCGCTCCGGCTATACGTGTTTTACGGGGCCAACTGGTTCATCCGCACCGCCGCCCGAATGGGCGCGCCGTTCATGCCCTTCAGGATCGGTATGGCCCGGGACTGGGATGAGGCCTGGCGGATTGTGTCCGTTGACAAGGCCCGGATGCCCCGGGAGGAGTTCAATCAGATCTCGACGATGTTTGCCGACGACGGCGGTGTTTCAGGTGATCTTGAAAAATATTCTCAGCAGTTGCTTCATTACATCGGCGGGATCAACTGGGAAGCAAATGGCATTGATTTCGGCCAGGATCTGGGGCCGGACCATCCCTTCAAGTCGGTGTTCGACGCCTTGCGATTGATCAAAGGCGAACTGGACCAGCTTTTTGTCGAGCGCGAGAAGTCCGAACTTGCGCTTCGAGCCAGCGAGCGGCGATACCGGCTCCTGGTGGAAACGGCCGCCGAGGGCGTCATGGTGGCCCAGGGCGATTATGTTGTCTTTGCCAATTCGACCGCGGAGAAGATCTCGGGCTGGACCAAAGACGAGTTGATGTCCCGGCCGTTTCTTGACTTCATCCATCCCGATGATCGTGAATCAGTGTATGAGCGGCACACAAAAAGGATACAGGGTGAAGATGTGCCCGGCCAAAACCGGTACCGGATTCGAACCAAGGATGGGACCGAGAGATGGGTCGAGGTGAATGCGGTGGCCATAGACTGGAATGGTCGACCGGCGAGTTTGAACTTGCTCACCGACATCACGGAAAGAAAAAACGCCGAGGAGGCCTTGAGGCTGTCAGAGGAAAAGTTCTCCAAGGCCTTCCGACAAACCCCGGTCTGGGTGGTCATCAGTTCGCTGGAAGACGGGCGCTACGTCGAGGTCAACGAAGAGTTTCTCAGAACCACCGGCTACTCGAGAGCAGAGGTCATCGGCCGGACTTCCATTGAACTGGAGACTTGGCCCGATCCCGAGGATCGGGCCAGAATCGTTGATTCGATCAGGGCCAAGGGAAC
Organism: Pseudomonadota bacterium; assembly: GCA_018812395.1. Lineage (GTDB taxonomy): Bacteria > Desulfobacterota > Desulfarculia > Desulfarculales > JAHJDS01 > JAHJDS01. The sequence continues at coordinate 3,693 of JAHJDS010000091.1, read as the reverse complement.
GGTCCACAACGTCGAGGCCACCAGACGCACCAAAGCGGGACAGATCCTGGACACCTTGTTTTCCAGCGAGGTCGTATCCCTGGGAGAAGAGACCTTCATCATTTCGGTTTCGCAGGACATCACCGACCGCAAACAGGCTGAAAAGGAAAGGGAACGGTTGATCGGGGAACTTCGGGCCGCCTTGGCCAACGTCAAGACCCTGCGGGGCCTGATCCCCATTTGCTCGTCGTGTAAAAAAATTCGCGACGACAAAGGATTCTGGAAGCAGGTCGAGGTTTACGTTCGCGAACATTCCGACGCCGAATTCAGTCACGGCATCTGTCCGGATTGCTTCAAGAGACTTTATCCCGACTATCTTGACGAAATTGATGTCTCCGCGGGTAAGGAGTAACCAGCCATTATCGATCCACCCCATAAATAGCTTAACCGGCCCTTGACCCAAATCGTCTTTTCACGGGATCCGCCGGATCGAGTCGTTACGGCCAGGCCCGCCCCCTCCCCAAAAAAGGGGGCGGGCCCCCTAATTTTAGTTTATCCCAGGGGTCGTCGGTCCCCCCCGAACCTCAGGCCAAACGCTTGACCACCAACTCGGTGATGTCCACCACCCGGACCTTGCCCAACTTTTGCTTACGGGCCAAAGCCGCGCCCTGGTTGAGGTTGCTCTTGCACGACTGGCAGGCCGAGGTGATCACCTCGGCCCCGACGCTCAGGGCCTCCTTCACTCTTTCAACCGCGATGTCCTGACTCAGCGGGTTGTCAAAGGCCTTGACCCCGCCCCCGCCGCCGCAGCAGGCCGCCAGGTTCCTATTTTTCGGGAACTCGACCAACTCCACCCCGGGCAGGGCCTCTAAAATACGCCGCGGCTCGTCATAGACCTGCATGTGTCGGCCCAGATCGCACGGATCGTGATAGGCCACCTTGACCGGCTTGGCGTCCGCCTTGAATTGGAGGCGGCCCTCGGCGATGAGTCGATCGATGTACTGCACCGCATGGGCGACTTCCATCCCGGTGTCTCGACCGTGCTCGGGGTAGAGCTCGCCGTAGGTCCGATAGCAGCCGGCGCAGGTCGAGATCAGACGCTTGGCCCCCAGGGCCTCAAAATTCTTGAGGTTCCGGTCGACCACTTGTTGAAGGTCTTGATGTCACCGGTCAAGTAGGCCAGCAGCCCACAGCAGTGCTCCTCGCTCCCCAGGGCCGTGAAGTCCTCGCCGGCCGCCTCAAAAATTTTCATCATCGCCGGCACCACCCGGACGTCGTTGTAAGAGCCCACGCAGCCGATGTGGAACAACGTCTCGGCCGTGTCCTTTTTCGGCCAGGGGTCGGGATAGGAATCAATTCTGGTCTGCTTGGGCTGGCCAAAAGGATTGCCCAGTTTGACCATGTCCGGGATGACGTCCTTGAAGACCTGGGGCATGTAGCCCGCCTCGGCCAGGCGCTGCCGCGCCGCCTGAACGATGGTCGACAGGTCCACCCCGGCCGGACAGACGTACTTGCAGTTGAGACAGAGCAAGCACTGGTACAGCCGCTCGGCCAGGGCCTTGCTCGGCTTGATCGAGTTTTTCAGCAGATTGAAGGCCAGGGTCACCCGGCCCCGGGCGTTTAAAGACTCGAGGGTGGTCTGGGAGAAGGTCGGGCACCCGGCCCGGCAGAAGCCGCACTGGATGCAGGCCAGGATCTCGTTGTCCACCTTCGGGCCGAAGGACCGGATGGCGTCCGGCCTCTTGATGAATTTGTCGAACCCGGACCTGTCGTAGATGTCGGTGATCGATCCCTCATGGCCCATCTTGGCCGGGTTGAGGATGCTCCGGGGATCGAGCGCCTTTTTGACCTTTTTCATCAGGTCGAGTCCCAGGGCCAGTTCGCGGTGGATGAACGGGGCCTTGGCCATGCCCTCGCCGTGTTCGGCGGTCAGCGTCCCCTCGAACTCGATGGTCAGGTCGATGAACTCGTGGCTGATCTTTTTGACGACGTCCCACTCGGCCTTGTTGCGCGGGTCCATGATGAACGTGGCGTGCAGGTTCCCGTCGCCGATGTGGCCGAAGGTGGCGATGGGGAAATCGTGTTTTTGGCCGATCTCCTGGATGCGCTTGATCACCGCCGGGATCTTGGTGATGGGGAACCCGAAGTCCTCGACCATGGGGATCAGGCGGTAGCCGGGCTTGAGACGGCTCATGGCCGGGACCAGACCCTGCCGGGCGGCGGACAGTTTGGCCCCTTCGGCCGGGTCGTCGGTCCACGACTTGCTGATGACGCCGAACTCCTCGGCCACCCTGTTGACCGCCTCGACCTGATCCAAAACCTGGCTCTTGTCGCCGTCCAGGATCATGAACAACTGGCAGTTGATCGACGGGTCGATGTCCACCTTGTGGCGCATGACGTCCAGGGAGACGCTGTCCAGGATCTCGCAGGTCGAGATGGGCAGGCCCGAGGTCAGCATCTTCTCCACCGCCTGGCCGGCCGAGTCGATGTCCGTGAAGTTGAGCTGGCCGAAGATCATGTACTCGGGCTTGGGCATGATCTTGACCGTGGCCCGGGTGATGATCCCCAGGGTGCCCTCGGATTGGGCGAAGAGCTGGGCCAGCTCGTACCCGGCCGCCGTCTTGGGGGCGATGGTGCCGACCTCCAGGATTTTTCCGTCGGCCAGGACCACCTCCAGGCCCTTGACGTACTCCCGGGTGGTGCCGTACTTGACCGCCCGCACCCCCGAGGCGTTGGTCGAGATCATGCCGCCGATGGTGCAGATCGGCGCCGAGCCCGGATCGGGCGGGAAGAAGAAGTCCGGGCCCAGCACGGCGTTCAGGGCGTTGCAGACCACCCCCGGCTCGACCACGGCGTAGTGATCGGCCTTGTTGATCTCCACCACCCGGTTCATCCGCATCAGGTCCAGCAGGATCCCGCCCAGGGGCGACAGGGCCGCCCCGGTCACGCTGGTGCCTGCGCCCCGGGGCACGATCGGGATCCGGTGCTTGTGGGCCAGCTTGGCCACGGCCGCAACCTGCTCCCTGGTCGTCGGGAAGACGATACAGTCGGGCGCGGCCTCATGCACCGACATGTCCCGCGAGTAGGCCAGGCAGTCAACCCGGGACGACTTGACGTTCTCCGGGCCGACGATGGCCCCCAGGCTTTTGACGATGTCCCTGGTGATCTTGCCGTAAACCGCCTTTTTAGCCGGCTTTTTTTTGGCGACGGTTTTCGGGGAGGCGATTTTTTTGGTAACGGCCTGGGCGGCGGTTTTCTTGGTGGTAGTTTTTTTGGCCATGGCGCCCCTCGTGATTATTTTCACAACTGGAAAAGGACAGATACACCGGGGTGATACACGGATGCGATGTCGGGAAAGGCTCGAAAAATATGGAAGGCGAAATAGTAGAAGGCGGCTTCCCCCCCTGAGCGTTTTCAATTATAGGCTCAGCCGCCCCCTTTGTCAAACTGAGGTGTTAGGCCGCACGGGCGTGATTCTCGGTGCGCCGCCGCGCCTGTCAATGTAGCATGGAGCCGCGCCCCACCGTGCATATCCATTGATTAAAGGAATAAGATTGTCTTTATGTTGCGGGTTGCTCCGCCCCTGCGCCCAGGGTCAATGGGGGCTTGCGCAGCCCCTCTTGATATTGCCCCGCGCTTAGGGGGCCGCAGGCGCGGCAGGCGTACCCGGGGGTCGGCCCCCTAAGCGGCGGGGGAGTCCAGAGGGGCCTCGCC
>JAHJDS010000090.1 GCA_018812395.1 Pseudomonadota bacterium | reverse complement strand
GGGGCGACGGCTTCAAGGGAGGTGCGTCGTCTTGTCCGAATCCTGGAAAAACCGCATCGTCGGCCACGCCGAGGTCGACCCGCGCGAGCTTCTGGCAAACCCGTTCAACTTCCGGGTCCACACCGAGAAGCAGGGACTGTGGACCACGGCCAGCCTGAGCGAGTTGGGTTGGATCGACGAGGTCAAGGTCAATAAAAATACCGGCCACATGGTGGACGGTCATTTCCGGGTCGAGCTGGCCATCAGGGAGAGTCAGCCCACGGTCCCGGTGACGTATCTCGAACTGACCGAACAGGAGGAAAAGCGAGCCCTCGCCATATTTGACCGGATTACGTCCATGGCGGCCGAGGACCCGGACCTGCTGGCCAAGCTCCTGGAGGGCATCGACGTCGGGGCGGATGAGGCCTTGGCCGAGATGCTGGGTGAGTTGAGAGCGGCCGTCGAGATCCCCGAGGTGGAGTTCAAGGAATTCGACGAGTCCGTCGAGGCCGACGTCGAGTTTATCGAGTGTCCCCAGTGCGGTCACCGGTGGCCGCAGTGAGGCTGGTCAAACAGACCTTCTGGCCGCCGGCGATGACGTCTCAGTGGCTGATCTGCCCGGTACCCCTTCACCTGGACACGTACAAGGGCTGCCTTCACAACTGCGTTTACTGCTTCGGCCGGGACATCACCAACTTCCATCGCCGGCGTCAGCGGGCGGGCTTCCGGGATTTGACGGCCAACGACCCGGACAGGTTCAAGGACTGGCTGAAAGGTATCTACGGCCACCCGAGGGATTATTCCCGGGCGATCACGGTGGCGATCAACTCCCGGTACCCGATCAAGATCGGGGCGATCAGCGATCCGTGCCCGGCGATCGAAGAGAAGTACCGGACGACCGAGGCCTTTCTCCGGATTCTGCGGCTGTACGACTACCCGGTCCAGATCCAGACCAAGAACCCGGGAGTCCTGTTCGGGTTGCTGAAGCGCATCGGCCCTGGGATGAACCTGACGGTCTCGGTGACCCTGATCAGCCTTGACCGGGACTGGCTCAAGGCAATCGAGCCCGGGGCGCCGTCGCCGGAACAAAGGCTCGAGGCCATCAGCCGGATCGTCGACCTGGGCTACCCGGTGATGGTCAAGGTTCAGCCGGCGATCTGGCCGCGGGTGACCAAGGAACTGCCGACCCTGGTCGAGGCGATCAAGGACGCCGGGTGCTGGGCCTTCAATACCGAGTGCCTGAAGCTCCGTCTGACCATGGGCAAGGCCGAGCAGGCCCTGTTTACGGAGGCCTTCGGGAACGTCCGGGACCTGTACCGGACCAAGATCGGGACCCGTGAGGCCAGCGACTGGGTTTTGCGAGACGGCCTGAAGCTCGAATACATCCGCCTGGCCCGGGATCTGGCCGCCCGAACGGGCCTGAAATATTTCTCGGCGGACAACACGCCCCTGGGGCATGGCGACGGTTTCGAGTGCTGCGGCACGGAGAAGCTCAGGGACTACCGGGTCTTCACCTACAACCTGCGCTCCCGGGCCTTCGGGGTATTTCGTGAGGACGATCTATGTAAGTGCGCCCTGAATTTCACCCGGGCGACGACGGGAGACAACTCCCGGACCCTGGGCCAGGCGGTTGACGAGCATCTGCGTCCGGGGGTAGCGGCGTGAGTTACCCGGACCTGCTCGATGAGGCCTGGGCCCTGCATGCGGCGCCCAGAGAGCCGGACGCCCCGACGGTGGTTTCTGCCTTTGCCGGGTGCGGCGGGTCGTCCCTGGGCTACTCCATGGCCGGCTTCCAGGAATTGCTGGCCATCGACTGGGACGACAACGCGGTCGCCACCTTCAAGCTGAACTTCCCCGGTCTCCCGGTCTTTCACGGGGACCTCGCCGACCTGACGGTCGATGAGGTCTTCAAGACCACCGGCCTTAGGCAAGGCCAATTGGACGTCCTGGACGGCTCACCGCCATGTCAGGGCTTCAGCCTGGCCGGCGCCCGGGACCTGAACGACGACCGTAACCAGCTCTTCCGGGAGTACGTTCGGCTGCTCGAGGGCCTGAGACCCAAGGCGCTCATTTTGGAAAACGTCTCGGGCATGGTCCGGGGCAAGATGAAGCTGGTTTTCGCCGAGACCATGCGTCAGTTGAAGGCCGCGGGCTACCGGGTCTCAGCCCGGCTGATGAACGCCATGTACTTCTCCGTTCCCCAGTTCCGGGAGCGGATGATCTTCATCGGCGTCCGGGATGATCTGAAGGTCAAGCCGAGTCACCCCAAAGTCCAGAGCCGGCCGGTGACCGTTTTCCAGGCCATCGGCCATCTGCCGCCTGGTGAGCCCGGGGATCATTCCGAGGCGGTCATCGAGGCCTGGCACGTCGCCGAGCCGTACGAGGACCTGCGCAGAGCGTCGATCAGGCGTCCGATTCGTCGAGGTCATTACGTCGGGTCGTTCCAATCGGCCCGTCTCGATCCGAATAGACCAAGCCGGACCCAGATCAAGACCCACCTGCACTGGCGGTGGGACGTCCCCCGGCAGCTTACGACCCTCGAGGCGGCGATCCTGGGCAGCTTCCCTCCCCAGTTCAAATGGGTTGGGAGTAAGACCCACGCCAAGGAGCGGATCGGCAACTCGGTCCCGCCCCTGTTCATGAAGGCCCTGGCCGAGCACGTCAAGGCCCATGTCCTGGGGGCGGCGTCATGAGCCGGGGTGAGAAAGGTATCAACCCGGCCGACGTGCGGACCCGGTTGGGTGAGGCCGGCCTGATCAGCGTGGTCCAGACCCTCAAGCAAAACCAGGGCAAGCTGAAGCCGGGCGAGCTGGCCAGTCTGGGATCGGCGGCCCGGACGTTTTTGAATCTGGCCGGGGGACAGAGGCGACCCATGGTCCAAGCCGAGGCGGAACAAAACGGGATCCTTCTCGAGGGCACCGGGATAGTTGACGCGCCCGAGGCGAAAGCCATCGGCGAAGGGCTGATCAAGGAGTTCCCCAAAGACTTGGGCCTCCTGGATGGGGTCCCGATCGCCTACTTCCAGTACGCCGACGCCCTCAAGCTCCGCGGTGCGGACGCCGCGGCCATCGCCTGGATACCTCAGATCCAGGGGGAAGGCTGGAAACGGGCCATCTTTGATGAGGCTCTTGCCCGATTAACCGGGCTCACCCCGTCCCTGGTGGTCATCGTCCAAATGCAGGAGTGGACGGTCCGGGAACACGAACAGCGGCGGCGGCTGATCTTTCACGAGCTATTACACTTTCGCCAGGCCGAGGGGCCCAATGGCGAGCCCAAGTTCACCAAGTTCGGGGAGATCGTCTGGAAGGTGGTCCCCCACGACGTCGAGCAGTTCAACCGGGTCGTCGAGATCTTCGGCCCAGACGAGGCGGACATGACTCATTTGAGTGCGGCCGGACATTGGTCAGAGCGGCAGGATCGATGATGTGCCTCCCAAAAAGGGAAACAAGCGGCTTTCAGGGGCCGAGTGG
>JAHJDS010000089.1 GCA_018812395.1 Pseudomonadota bacterium | reverse complement strand
GGGAAGAAAAGCTCGGCCTTGAAGGGCCGCTCGGCGTCGTTGGCGTGTGGCCGGTCGGTCAGGGCCAGGAGATACTTGTGGGAGACGTTCAAGCCGAAATTTTCGCGCAGCCGCCGGGCCCCTTCCTTGGCCGGGATCTCGCTGCTACGGGCCGTGCGAAAGATCACCTCGGCCATGTCCGGATGCATCCGTTTCATGCACACGGCGGAATCCCCCCCGCCACTTCTGCTGAAATGGCGTCAGGCAGGTCGCTAGCCTGGAGGTATGGACGGAGAGAAGGCATCAGGCGGCCTGGGACTGCTCGGCCGCTGCCTGGCGGATCTCGTCCCAGGTCAGGCCGACCTCGAGGGCCATACGGGCGCGGACCCTGTGCTTGGGGCGGCCGCCGACGAGGATGTCGCTGATGATCGACCGGTGGGTGCCCCACTTGCGGGCCATGTCGGCCAGGGTCTTGCCCTCGGGCCACTCCTCCGAGATGTCCCGCTTGAGGACGGCCTTGATCCCCTCCTGGATGCCCAGGGTGCGGACCAGGTTAAGCTTTTCGCTTTTCGTCAACGGGTTCACGTGGTATTCTCCCGACTAGTGGTTAATGGTGAAGTGTTTGTGTTGACTACCTTATATACTAGGTGTTTGACTATTGTCAAGAAAAAAATCCGAGCCAGATGACTTTTCTCGAAAAACGCCCGGCGGTAGGCTCGGGTGGGCTCGTGCAAAAATGGGTTATACCCTCAAGCAACTAGGCGACATTATTGGCTTTTCACCAAGCGGCATCTCAAGCATAGAACAGAACCGGGCCGAAATATCAACCAGACTTGCACTTGCAATAAAAAAAGCGACAGGGGTGAATATTGATTGGCTTCTCACCGGTGAAGGCGATCCATTCCCCGGTCAGGGGGTTCCACCCAGGAAGTTGAAGCTCCCATCGCCCACCCTCGATGTTTCTCGCCTGGCCGATCCTCAGCTCGTCATGAACCACCTGGACAAGGGGGCCTTCATCACCGTGCCCCTGGTGGCCGGAGAAATAGCCGCGTCCGCCGCCGGTAGATTCGTCGAGGACCAGATCGAGGACTGGGCGGTGATCCATTCCTCTAGGCGGGTCAGGGCCGGGGCCAACCTGGTGGCCGTCCGGGTAAAGGGCCCGTCCATGGAACCGACCGTGCCGGACGGCGCCATTGTCGCCTTGGACATTGACGATAACCAGGAGATCGCTCATAATGGAATTTATGCGGTCCGGGTTGAGACCGGGGACCTGGCCATCAAGCGCGTCACCCTGGAACCCGGACGACTGATCCTGACCAGCGACAACCCGGTGGAGCCGCCCCGAACCCTAGAGGTCCCCGAGGGGGCGGACAACCCGATCGTCGGCCGGGTCGTCTGGATGTGGGTCGAATCGCCGGGCCGGATAAAGCCACTTGCCATCCCGATGGTGTCCGAGCCCGGGGCCAATTACACCACGGCCAATAACCAGCAAGGCCGGAACAAGACGACATAGGATTTGCAGCGGCCAAGAGACTATGAACACCCTGTACTACGGCGACAACCTGGACATCCTGCGCCGGTACATCGCGGATGAATCGGTCGATCTGATCTATCTTGATCCGCCCTTCAATTCCAAGGCCACCTACAACGTCCTGTTCGCCGAGAAGAACGGCTCCGAGTCGGCCTCGCAGATCAAAGCCTTTGACGACACTTGGCATTGGGATGAGGCCGCTGCCCGGGCCTATCAAGAGGTGGTCGAGGCTGGAGGCATGGTCTCTCAGGCCATGCAGGCCTTTCGCCAACTCCTGGGCGAAAACGACATGCTCGCCTACCTGGCCATGATGGCCCCCCGCCTTGTGGAACTCCGGCGTGTGCTCAAGCCTACCGGGACCATCTACCTCCATTGTGATCCTACAGCAAGTCACTATTTGAAGATTTTATTGGATTCGGTTTTCGGTAGTAGAAATTTTATTAATGAAATTAGTTGGAAACGTACTAGTTCGAAGAGTGATTATGCACAAGGCGCTACACATTGGCCAAGGATTCGAGATATAATATTTTTTTATAGAAAAGACTCATCTAAAAAAGGCATTTTTAAAACACTCTTTGGTGCCCATCATGAAACGTATATCAAATCGAAATATCCATATGTCGATGATATGGGGCGACATTATGGACTTTGGGATATGACTGGACCTGGCGGCGCGGCTAAAGGAAATCCTCAGTACGAAGTTATGGGTGTAACTCGGTACTGGAGATATTCTAAAGAACGGATGGATAAGCTAATATCTGAAGGCAGAGTTATTCAACCTAAACCAGGCGCTGTTCCTAGATATAAAAGATATTTAGATGAAATGCCTGGTGTTGTCATTAGTGACAATTG
>JAHJDS010000088.1 GCA_018812395.1 Pseudomonadota bacterium | reverse complement strand
GGCGAGGCCCCTTTGGAATCCCCCGCCACTCAGGGGACTCCGTACCCCCGAGAACCCCTTGAACAACAGCGATTGTGCAGTAACGGCCACCAGTGCAATGATCCCACGAGTTCGCCTCATCGAACCGCGCGGCGCGATAAGGCGGTATTGCGCCGCTTGAAGAAGACCACCTTTTCAGCGCTTGAAGCGGCGGCGCAGCGCCAGGACGAAGAAGGTGAACAGGGCCGTGCCGACAAAGGTCTCGGCCAGGCCCAGCCAGTGAAGGAACTCCGGGACCGGCGGCGCGGCGGCGGAGAATAATGAATTGAAATCAAGAGCCACGGTCGCGGCGAACTTGAAGGGCAGGCTGTGCTGGATCGACCAGAACAGGGCCTGGCCGAATGAGCCGTTGACCGTTAAGTAGAGACCGGCGGCCAGGAGAACGGTCAGGCTGAACCAGAGCAGGGTCCGCCCGGGACGCTCGCCGTAGCCCGAGAGCATCTTGTAGACCCACAGGCCGATGGCCAGGGGCCGGCGGCGTTTTTCCACCGCCTGGTGGCGTTTCATCTCCATGGCCGCGAAGTGAAAGTCCCCGGCCGGGATCGGGTCCTTTGTCCGTTCCAGCGACTCCTTCATCTGCAGGGCCAGGACCTCGATGTCCGAAGGCAGGAAGCTTTCCGGGTCCAAACCAAAATCTTGCACCCTGTATTCCTTGGTGCGGGGCACAAAGAGCGGCGGATCGCAATCATACTCGACCGTCACTTCGTCCTGTTCTTTGTCGGTAAGTCTTTCCCATGATATTTCGTGCTCGATCTCGATGGACCCGTCGGTCTGCCTGGCCCGCCAAAGTTTTTCATCGAACATCAGCCGGGGACGGCGGAACCGAAAGGGCAAGGTCAGGGGCGACAGCCATTTCAGGATGTCGCGCCACTGGTCCGGATAAAACAAATAGTCCAGCCAGCGGCATGGATACCAGGCGAAAATCCGGCGGAACAGGTTGCCCAGCGAAGGACGAAATTCAGGCAGCCATTCGTTTTCCGGTTCCCGGCCCCAATCACAACTGACGAATCGAGTTTGGGCGATCCTGGAATGTAGAAAGGAGACGTGGTCGAGGTTCACCTGGTGGAACCGGGTCCGGGACAGGTCGTCGTGATGGAACAGGGCCGGGCCAAGGAATTGGGCCCGCTCGAAGCTCAGGTCGGGCGGGGCCGGCCCGGCCAGGCGGCCGAAGATCTTGCCATCGGATTTGATCTTGTCCGTGGCCCCGGGAAGAATATGTTGTCCTTCGAACCGGGCCGCCTCCAGGCGGGTGTGCTCTCGTCCGCTCAGGCGGATGAATTCGACCCGGCCCTGGAACAGGGCCTGGTCAAAAGAGGTTTGATCGCCGAAATGCGCCCGTGTGAAGCGGGCCGAGTCGCCGAAATGCGCCCGTGTGAAGCGGGCCGAGTCGTTGAATTGCGCCCGTGTGAAGCGGGCCGAGTCGTTGAATTGCGCCCGAAAGAAGTCGGCCGAGTCGTTGAATTGCGCCCAATTGAAATCGGCCGAGTCGCCGAATCGCGCCCAATTGAAATCGGCCGAGTCGCCGAATCGCGCCTGCCGGAAGCCGGCCCGGTCGCCGAATCGCGCCTGCCGGAAGCCGGCCGAGTCGCCGAATTGCGCCCGAAAGAAGTCGGCCCAGTCGCCGAATTGTGCCCGAAAGAAGTCGGCCCAGTCGCCGAATCGCGCCTCCAAGAAGCCGGCCGAGTCGCCGAAATGACAGCTGTCCCACGAGACATTATTGCCGAAAACAGCCAGATCAAAATTAATCGGCTTGACCTTTTCTTCATCTTGCAGCTCACGGCCCGCTCGCTCGTACTCCGGCCGGAAATCATGTCTCTTCAACTGGAACGCATCCGGGAACCGGAAGCCCCGAAAATCGCGCTCCGCATCGGTCCGGTCCGCCTGTCCTTCTTTAATCAGTTCGCCGAATAGTTTCCTGAATTCCTCGGCCAGGTCCGGCTGGTCAGGCTTGTCCTCCAAGGGTAGGTGAAAGAGGCAATAGTCTTTTCCGTCCTTCTTGGACCTGTAGAGTTCCCCCTCCTCGCCGTGAGGACACCCTTCATAATCTTTAAGTATCCCAGCGTGTTCTTTCCTGACCTCATCCGTGGGCCAGGCGCAGCGGTGTTTTTGGTCTGAAGGATTCATTGCGGCCTATTTTGCCACCTTTTCTGATAAACCACAAGAAGGGGAGAAAGGAATATGCCCGGTGTCGCGCTGCCGCGCCCCGCCGTGCATATCCATTGTTTAAAGGAATAAGATCGTCTATCGATGCGGGTGGTCTTCTCCCAACCCCCCGCGCCCCCCCAGGGGCAGAGGGGCCTCCACGGCGAGGCCCCTCTGCACTCCCCCGCCGCTTAGGGGATTTCGCTCCCCTAAGAACCCACGAAACAACAGCGATTAAATCCCATCACTCAATGGTGCAGTGCTCCGACGATCCAGTAGCCATGGACTGCGCCGCGCAATAATTCGGAATTACGCGGCGCGAGAAGTCTATCGTAAGGTGAGCCGTGGGCGTCGCTTCGCGGTGCCCACGGCTCGGGGCGCTGCATACTCATTTATGCAGCGCTTCAGATTTGTCGGAATGACAACGGTTGCCTAAGCAGAAGCAGGGCACTGCTGCTCGACCGTGAGGGGTACTTAGGGGAAACAGTTTCCCCTAAGTCGCAGGGGAGTCCAGAGGGGCCTTGCGACTGAGGCCCCTCTGGACCTTGGGGGTCTGGGGGCTGGCAGAAGGCCCCAGATCGAGGCGCAATCCCATTCCTTTTACATATTCTTGTTGATCGTGTGGAGCGTTCAACCAACCACGAACCGAACGTCAATCTCACCCAAGTAGGGCTTGATCTTGGCGATGATCTCGAGCTTGCGCATCGTCAGTTCGTGGGCCCAGACCGTGCTGGGCACGGCCACGGTCAACAGCTCAGGCGAGAGCTTGAGCGGTCGGGTGTGGGCCGCCAACTCTTCCCCCACGATGTCGGCCCACCGGGACAGGGCCTCGATCTGCCCCAGGCGCTTCTTGACGGACGGGTCGGCCTTGTCCACCAGATCGGACAGCTTTTGCCAACCCAGGTCTTCGGCCAAAACCACTCTCCTTGCGACCGCTACCCGCCGATGTCTATAATAGTATTCACGACCCTGTTGGTCCCGGGAGGTGAATGATGGTCAAACGAACCCTGATCCTGGTGTTGGTTACGATGTGCCTGACGGCCTGTGGGTCGTCGCTGGTGAAAGTGGGCGACATCAAGAGCCAACCGCGCAAGTACGTCGGCCAGGAGGTCCGGGTCCAAGGCGTGGTCACCGACTTCTTCACCTTTGGCCGGACCAGATTCTTCAGCCTGAGCGACGACACGGGCCAGATCACCGTCTGGACCACCAAGGTCCTGCCGGCCCGGGGCGAGCACATGACCGTGACCGGCCTGGTGGCCGAGGGCATCGCCGTGGGTCCCTGGCGGCAATTGGTCATCCGCGAGGCCGACTGAGGCCGCCCTTCAGGACTTCTTTCCCCTCAGTTCGAACAAGGGCGTCATCCGCCTGACCTTTTGATGGGGCAGGCGGCTCCAGTTGATGTCGCTGGGGCGGACCGGACGCTCGGCGGCCCACAAGACCCGGTTGGGGGTGACGATCAGGTCCACGGCCACGTCGCCCGGGTCCGCCGGGACCTCGTCCACGATCTGCAGGTCGTGGACCAGGGCGGCGATGGCCACCTCGGGGTCGATCTTGTTCGCGGCCAGGAGGATCAGGTACTCGAGGTCGAAAAACCCCTGGCCCTTGCCCAACCGCCGGCCCCGGGCGTACACGGCCACCGCGCCGGTGACCATGAACTCGATCCCGGGCAGTTGCTCGGTCTTGGTCGCCAGGCCGAATTTCCCGGCCATCGAGCCCTTGACCGCCTCGGGTCGGTCGCGAACCCGGATGCGCTTGTTTTTGAGACAGACGAAGCCCGAGCGGAGCCCCGGCGCGGCCAGCACCACGTCCTTGCCGTCGGCCAGGGCGTTGATTCGGGCCTGGATCAGGACCTGGTCCGGGGCGGCCATGATCGTCTTGGCCTCCTGGTAGGCCTTGATCGACCTCAGGCGTTGGGCGGCCCGGGACTGGCGGTCAAAGGTCGGAATCCGGCCCTCGGAGGGCGGGCTGACGCCGGCCGCCTCGAGCCGTCCCCAGGTCCTTTCCCGAAGAGCTTGTTTCTCCTCGTCCACGCTATTGAGGCTAGCATCTTTGCTGGAGAGGTTCAAGAAAACCGCTTCCATGACCGGGCTTGCCAGGCCGCGGAACCTTCTGGTATATTCAATTCGCGGTCGCCTTGCCGGGCGGTCGCCTGGCCACAGGGGAGGCAATTGATCAAAGTTCCGTTGGAGAAACTCGAGCCGGGCCTGGTCCTGGCCCAGAAGATCGAACGGGCCGACGGGATCATGCTCTGCAACCGGGGCACCGAGTTGACCCCGGCCCTGATCAACACCATCCGGCGCATGGACCTGGAGAACGTTCTGATCGAGGGCGATCCCTTCGCCTCGGAAGAGGAAAAGCAGGCCCACGTTCAGGGTTTGCTCCGGGAACTGGACGAACGCTTTTCCCGGGTGGCCGACGATCCGGTCCTGAGT
>JAHJDS010000087.1 GCA_018812395.1 Pseudomonadota bacterium | reverse complement strand
GGGCGGCGATGCGGGAAAGCTCGGCCCGGGCCGGGGTGATCGCCGCCGGCGGCGCGGACACCACCCGGCCCAGGGCGGCCCGGCTCTCAGGCGAGGCCACCCACGGGCCGCGGAACTCTTCGGCCAGTTCCCGGGTGACAACCCCCCGGTCGACAAAGCCGAACCACTTGAGCATGGTCCGGAAATAGGGTCGCCACAAAAACAGCCGCGCCCCCCACCGTTGCCGGACCATCCACAGCAAAAGTCGCATCGAGACCGGCCACTCCGGAAAGGGCGACGTGTCCATGATCACCAGGCGTCGCACCAGTTCCGGATGACGGGCGGCCAATCCCAGGGCGATCATCCCGCCCAGATCGTGCCCGGCCACGTCGGCCCGAGTAAGGCCCGCGGCCGCCATGAACCCGACGGCGAACTCCATAAAAAAGGGCAGGTCATAGGCCGCGTCCAGGGGCTTGTCCGATCCGCCGTGCCCGGGCAGGTCCGGGGCCAGGACAAAATGGCCTCGGGCCAGACCGGGAATCACTTCCCGCCACAACCGCGCGTCCAGCGGGTAGCCGTGGAACAGGACCACCGGCGGAAAGCCCGGGTCTCCGGCCCTCAGATAATGAATCCGCAGCCCCGAGGGCAGCTCGACAAATTGTGACTCCATGATCGCCTCCCTTCCTGGCTGGACGTCCAGCCAAATTGTGCGCCTAAAAAAATCAGCGGCCGTCAATCACGGCCCGGATCACCCGGACCGCCTCGGTCCACAACTCGTCGCGACGGGCCAGGTCCGGGTCCGAGGCCAGTTGGAGGCCCAGCCCGTCGATCAGGGCGGTGAGCATCGCCGCCCGGGGCTCGTGGTCCTCCCCGGCGGCGACGACGCCCCGCCGGGCCGCCCCGGTAAGCTCCTCGGACAACCGTTGCCGGAAGAGCCGATAGAATTCGGCCAATTTTTCGGCGATGGCCGGTTTGGCCCGGGCCAGGGCCAAAAACTCCTGAAACAGGGCGAAAAAGTACGGCTGGTGCAGGGTCACGCCGCGCAGGGCGGCGACCATGTTTTGGGCCAGGGCGGCGGCCGAGTCGCTGGCGGTGAAGACCGCCTCGATCAGGCCCAGGCTGAAAATCACGTTGGCCTCGATGACGCGAGTCAGCAGCTCCTCCTTGTTTTTGAAATAGTAATGAAGCAGCCCCCGACTGACCCCGGCCGCGGCGGCGACCTGGCTGACGGTGGTCTGGGCGTAGCCCTTGTCGGCCAGGACCCGGCCGGCGGCCTGGATAATCATCTCTCTTTTATCTTGAGTTTTTTCCGGTCCCATGTCGGTCTCCCGGGGGTATTCGGTCCTTATTTGGCTGGACGTCCAACCAAATAATCGATTTTCATCCGAGTGTCAAGTTGTTTCGACCTCAAACCACAACGTGAGGTCTGGTCGCCGCCGTCGCGGTCGGCGGGCGGTCCGGATGTTATTTACAAAAAGAGGCGCCGTGGTAACAAAATTGGGGGAGATAGGGATTGTCCTCTTAACTCTCGCGGATTTCGCTAATAGGTCGCTCGGTGGGAGCGGTTCCTGCCGGGGACCGATTCACACCACCTTGGCCTCATTTGCCGGGCCGGGGGACCCAGTCCCAACCGTCAGGCGGCGGCCGGCGGACGAACTCCCTGAGCCGCGACAGGATCGCCGTCACCGCCCGGTCCCCAGGAGCCAGTTCATGGGCGTTCTCGTAAAACTCGAGGGCGCCCGGCCAATCCCGGCCCCGGATGGCCTCGAAGCCGAGCCGGCACAGCCGCACCAGGTCCGGTTCGGGCTCGATCCTGGGGCCGACCAGGGTGTAGAGGGTCGTCGGCGTCTTTTTGCCCTTGAGCATGACCATGTCCAGAGGCCGGAAGTGGAAGAAGTCCCGGCAGCGCTCGACCGTGCTCTGGCCGATGACGTTGGGCACGCCGTAGGTCTTGGTCTGTCCCTCGAGGCGGGCGGTGACGTTGACCTCGTCGCCCAGGACGGTGTAGTCGAAGCGCCGCCGGGAGCCCATATTGCCGACG
>JAHJDS010000007.1 GCA_018812395.1 Pseudomonadota bacterium | reverse complement strand
GGTGCCGCCGGCCGCGGCGTTGACCACGATGCCGTTCACCACCGTGCCGTTGACCGCCGCGGCCACGGCGTTGGCGGTCGGGTAGTTGGCCCCGTCGGTGGTGACCAGCACCCGAATGGTGTTCTCGCTGACACTGACCGTCTGGCCCACCGCGCCGGTGTTGCCGCCGTCGATGTACTGGATCTGGATGTCGTTGCCGGCCGAGCCGGCGGTGGCCGCGGTGTAGGTGATGTCGCCGTTGACCCCGAACCCGGTGGTGGTGTGGCCGGCTTGGACCGCGGCGGCCGAGGCCAGGGTGACGGTAATGTCCGACCCGGCGACGCTGACCGAGGTGGTGGCGGTGGGCGCCCCGGGGTCAACGAACCGGACCCTGACCGGCGTGGTCAGGTTGCCGTCGTTCTTGTCGATGAACGACAGGTCGTTGTTGGCGCCCGTGAAATTGGTCATCAGGCCGACGTAGCCGCCGGCGGTGGTGACCACGCCCTGGTAGGTCGAGCCGTTGTGCTCGCCGTACTGGGGCTCCTGGATGCGCCAGGCGGAGGTCACCGCCGAGGTCGCGGTCCGCGAGCCGGAAAAGACATAACGGTGGTTGAACTTGGTGTTGCCTAGGGTGATGAGCTGCGCGTAGATGTTCCGGACCTCCTGGACCGCGTCTTCCCGCTGCTGCTCAGAGTAAGTGCCGGTGGCCATCTGCTCGGCCAGGACCTTGGCCCGCTCCAGCCGCTCCAGCATGGAGGAGAGGGCGGACTCGGTGATGCCGAGCCAGCCTTGGCCGAAGTTTACGTCGGTCTGGTACTGGGTCATCTGCCGGAGGGTCTCTTTGATCCCCAGCACGGTCGCCAGGTCCACCGGGTCGTCCGAGGGCCGGTTGATGCGCTTGCCGGTCGAGACCTCGATGTTCCTGTCCCGAAGCTCGGCGGTGATCCGGTTCAGGTTGTGGATGATGTCCCGGTAGATGAGCCCGGTGGTGGTCCTGATCAAGGCCTTACCCCGATGGAGTGGTTAATGTGGTGACCCCGATGGTCTCCCTGGTGACGCGCCCGTCCGAGGCGAATCAGGGCTTGATGTTGAGCACCGTCTGTAGCATTTCGTCGGCGGTGGTCACCAGGACGGCCGACATCTGGTAGGCCTTCTGGTACTTGATGATGTTGACCATCTCCTCGTCCAGGCTGACGGCGCTGGTGGTGTCCCGCAGGTCCTCGAGTTCCTTGACCATCTGATCGACGAAACCCTCGGCGGTCTGGGCCCGGTCGACGCGGACCCCGAGGTCGCTGACCATGGTGTTCAGATACGCGGCCAGGGTCATGTTGGCCGGCGGGCCGCCCAGGACGTTCTTGTCCTTGATGTCGGCCAGGTCCAGGGCGTTGCGGTTGTCCCCGGGATCGAAGGTCCCGTCGTCGGTGTTGACCCGGCCGGCGGCCACGTAACGGGAGTCGTTGAGCACGGTGTTGTTGACCGCCATGGACGAGCCGTACACGCCCACCTGGTTGGGCTGGGTCGTGTCCCAGGTGAAAAAGGTGTTCAGTCCCAGGGCCGCCAGGAGCTTGGTGTTGTCTTCGGCAAAGGCGAAGGTGGAGCCGGTGTTGGCGGTCAGGCTGAGCCGGCCGGTGGCGGTGAACGAGGCGGTCACCCCGGCCCCCAGGTCGTTGATGGCGCTGACCAGTTGATTTCCGGTCATGCCCGCGGTGAAGGTCAGGGTGTGCTCGGTGGGCGTGCCGCCGGCGTCGTAGACGTACAGGGTCAGGGTCTGGCCCTCGACCAGCTTGTCGAAGAAGTCGACGCCGCTGGTGGCGCCCTTGAGGGCCACGGTCGGGTCGGAGACGATGGCCGTCCCGGTCAGGGTCGAGAAGGCGGCCAGCCCCGCGCCCTGGGAGTGCTGATCGTTCACCTCCCAGATCAGGGCTCGGGCCAGTTGATTGATGTAGTTTTTGAAGTCATAGACCGCGGTGTGCTGGCCGGCGGCGTCGACGAGGGTGTCGAACCGGATTTCCATCCAGCCCTTGACCCGCCCGCCGGTCAGGTCGTTGCGGTCGATGAGGCCCTGGTTCGGGAAGGCGATGTCCTTTTCGGGGTCGTAGTAGACCCGGTCGCCGTCCATGGACAGGGTCCAGTTGCGGTTGCTCTCCACCAGGAGTTTCCCGACCCCGGTGAACACGGTCACCTGGCTCGAGGCGGTCTCGAAGTAGGTGATCGAGATCTCGTCCGAGAGCTGCTGGAGGAGCAGGGTCCGCCGGTCCCGGAAGTCGTTGGCCGGTCGGCCGCCGTTTTCGGTCTCCAGGATGAGCTGGTTGAGTTCGGCGATCTCGGCGGTCAGTTCGTTGACCTTGGTCAGCGCGGCCCCGATGTACTGATTGACGTCCTTGGTGACCAGGTCCAGGTCGTCGATCAGGGTGTTGAACCGGTTGGCCAGCTGCTGGGCCCGGGCCAGGAGGGCCCGGCGCTCGGGCGAGCCGTCGGGGTAGTTGGCCACGTCCTGCCAGGAGTTGAAGAACTCGGTCAGGTCCTGGGCCAGGCCGTACTCCCCGGTCTCGTTGAGCATGGTCTCGATGCGCTCGAGGTTGGCCCGCTGGGTCTCCAGGTTCGACAAATCGGAATGCTTCTGGTTGAGCCGTTCGTTGAGGAACTTGTCGGCGTGGCGGAGGATGGCCTCGGGCATTACGCCCCGGCCGAGCATCCCCTCGCGGACCGGCTCTGGGTTTTGGGTCCCGATGACCAGGGACTGGCGGGAAAAACCCGGCGTCGAGACGTTGGCCACGTTGTGGGAGGTGACGTCAATGGCCCGCTGAAAAGTGAACAGGGCCAGCTTGGCCGTATCCAGGAGTGCCCCGACTCCGCCCATGTCACACCTCTCGGCTGACGAGCAGGCTGGCCCCGCGGCGGGAGGCCGGGGTCGGGGCGTCCGGGTAGCCCGGCGCCTGGCCGGCCGAGGCGCCGACCAGGGTGTCGGTCAATTCGGCGTAAAAATCCAGGGCGTCGGAGACGAAGGTCACGTTCTCCTCGTTCAGGCGGGACAAGTGACGAATCAGGGATTCGAGCTGGTTCCGCATCCCGGCCACGCCCGAGGCCACCTCGGCGGGCAGGACCCCGATGACGGCCTCCAGGTCGCCTCCCTCGCCGTTGAGGCCGGTGGCCTCGGCGATCTGATCCATGACCCGGCGGCGCTGCGTCTTGACCTCGTGAATGGCCCGGACGTTTTTCTCGATCAGGGTCACGGAGTCCAGGAGCTGCTGGTGGGCGGCCTGGCGGAGACACTCCCGTTCTTTCTGGACCACGGCCAGAAGGACCTTGTACAGGGAGATCTCCTCGTCCAGGGTCCGGGTCAATTCGCGGATAAGCCGGCTGTCCATGTGTGTTCCCTGCTGGGGTGAGGCGTGATTCGTCGGACCGTAAGGGTGCAACATCCGCGCCAACGGCCCCGCCGGGCGACAACGGCCGATATCGATCCAACTGGTTGATAATTATGCGTGTTTTCTCGTGAAAATTCGGGTCCCGTCAGGCCCGCGTCCCCAAGGCGGCAAAAACTGCCCGGCCTATTGGTCCGCGGCCCGGTGCAGGCGTCGGCCGCCCTCCAGGGGACGGAGATCTTTTTTGGCCAGGGCGGGCGGTTTCCGGTATCGCTTGACGCCCTCGATCTGCTTGATGAGCATCTTGGCCAGACCCACCTGGCCCGAACCGGCCATCCGGTCGGCCATGACCTGGTCCAGCATGTCCTCGGCGAATCGCTGCTTGAGGCCGCCGTCCAGCCAGTTGGCCTTGATGACGCTCCGGCGCATGCCCTTGAGCATCAGATGCCAGAACATGGACTCGAAACCCTGGCAGGCGACCTCGAGTTTCTGCTTTTGCAGGGCCGCCCGCTGGGCCGCATCCAGGTGCTGGCCATGCCCCAGGTACTTGATTTGCTGGAGCTTTTGCAGATTAAAGGTCATGGCCGGCGCCTCGACAATTAGATGATTTTCAACTCGGCGTGCAGCGACCCGGCGGCCTTGATGGTTTGGAGAATGGTGATCAAGTCGCGGGGCGTGGCCCCGATGGCGTTGAGGGCCTTGACTAGATCGCGGATGGTCACGCCGTGGACCAGGAGGAGACGGGCCTTCTGCTCGGAGACCTTGACCGTGGTCCGGGGCACGACCACGGTCCGGCCGCGGGAGAAGGGCAGGGGCTGGCTGACCTTGGGCCGCTCGGTGATGGTGATGGACAGGTTGCCGTGGGCCACGGCCACGGGCGAGATGACCACGCCGGCGCCGATGACCACGGTGCCGGTCCGGGCCGAGACCACCACCCGGGGCAGGATGTCGGGCTTGATGTCCAGATTCTGGAGGCGGCTGATCAGGCTGACCATGGCCGGCCGGAGTCGTTCGGGCACGCTCACCCGCACCGTGCCGGCGTCGACGGCCAGGGCCAGGCCGAGCCCCAGAGACTTGTTGATGGCCTGGGTGATGCGCAGGGCGTTGGTGAAGTTGGGGAGGTTGAGCTGGAAGGTGATCACCGGCTGGGCCCTCAGGTTGAAAGGCACCTCCTGCTCGATGGTCGCCCCCCGGGGGATGTAGCCGACCGTGGGGTGATTGACCGTCACCCCGCCGCCGGCCGCGCCCTGGGCGGCCAGGCCGCCGACGTTGAGCGGCCCCTGGGCCAGACCGTAGGTCTTGGCGTCGATGCCCTTGAGTTCGGTCAACACCAGCGTGCCGCCCACCAGGGAGGTGGCGTCGCCGATGGTGCTGACCGTGACGTCGATCCGGTTGCCCACCCGGGCGAAGGGCGGCAGCTGGGCCGTGACGATCACCGCCGCCACGTTTTTGACCCGGAGGTCGGCCGCGCTGACGGTGATCCCCATCCGCTTGACCATGTTGGCCAGGGCCTGGTTGGTGAATTTGGTGGTGTCCTTGTCGCCGGTGCCGTTGAGGCCGATGACCAGGCCGTAGCCCACCAGCTGGTTGATCCGCACCCCGGAGATGGAGGCCAAACTTTTAAGGGGCACCGCCCGGGCGGCCGTCAGCCACAACCCCAGCCCGACCAGGGTCATCAGGATACATAAACCGCGGAGTTTCATGTTCGTTCACCCTGCCTAAAACGGCCAGACCCAGTCGATGATCCGGGTCAACCAGCCGGCCCGCTGCTTGTCGGTCACCGGGCCGTGGCCCGAGTAGACGATCCTGACGTCGGACACCTGGGTGGACTGCACGGTGTTGGCGGCCGAGACGTCCTGGGGGTTGACCAGACCGGAGATGGTCACCACTTGGGTCTCGAAGTTGACCTTCACCCGGCGGCTGCCCTTGATGTAGAGCAGCCCGTTGGGCAGCACGGCGATCACCCGGGCCGCGACCGAGGTCGTGATCTGGTCGCTCTTGTTGGTCTCGCCCTCGCCCTGGTGGGCGTTGGTCAGTTGGCCCTTGAGCAGGGTGGCCAGACTGGGCACGCCGTTGACCTGCGTTTCCCGCCAGAAATTTTTGCCCTTGGGGATCAGGTTGGTGAAGCCCAGGAGGTGAGTGATGCCGGCGGTCAAGGACGATGTCCGCGAGGTCTCGGTCGTCGCCTTTTTCGAGGCGCTCGAGTTCTCGACGATCTGGACGACCACGATGTCGCCCACCTGGCGGGCCCGGAAGTCGCGGTAGAGCTGGGAGGCGGTCGGCGTGTAGATCGCCCCGGGCCGGGGCTTGACGTGGTATTTGGGAAAGCGCTTGAAGTTGGGCTCCAGCGGCCTGGTCCGTTCCACGTCGGCCGACTGGCAGCCCACGAAAAATCCGAGGGCGATGACGATCCCCAGTGTTTTCTTCATGCCTCTCACCTAAAAATCCGGGCCCCTCTCAGAAACTGACGGTTACGATCCCGGGGTGTTTCACGTTGGCCATGATCTTGCGCTTGGTGGCCAGGTTCAGGACCGACACCCGGCCGCCGACGTGACCGTCGGTCAGGGCCCGGCCCGGCGCGGTGATGCGCAGGCCGCCCGTCTCGACGACGATGGTCACCTCTTCGCCGCGGCGAATGAGACGGGGCGACTTGACCTGGCTGAGATGAATCCGCTGGCCGGGCCTAAACGACGTCCGGACCTGCAGGCCGATGACCTGCCGGGGCCCCGTGGCCAGACCGGGCGACAGGTTGGCCTGATTGACCTTGACCACCCGGACGTCGCCCGGGCCGATGACGTTTCCGGGAGCGATGGCCTTGACGGCGACCACCACCTCACTATAAACATCCACCCGGCCCCGCACCAGGAGCACCTTGACCAGCTTGTCGTCGATCCGGATGTGGAAGTTGAGGGCCACCTCGCCGCGATAGATCGGATGGCCCACCGGCACGACGGTGATGTCCACCCGGCCGGCCGAGAAGTTGATCTCGCCCCGGTAGGTGACGCCGTAAATCCGGACCCTGTCCCGGGGCCAGGGCATGTGACCCAGCACGAACTCCCGGAATTTGTCTTCGATCAGTCGGCTACTGAGGGCGGCCCGCTCCCGGGTCAGGTAGATCACGGCCGGGATGCGCAGCCGGCTGATGGCGGCCTGACCGAGAAGGGGCGTCAGCTTGGCGACGATGGTCCGTCGGTGCAGCTCGCCGCTTTGGCCCAGGGCCGGGCTCGGTCCCAGCTTGAGGCGGTACAGGCTCAGGACCCGCGGCTCGTTCGAGTCCAGGACCAGGGCCACGTCCTGTAGCCTGACCTGACTCCCCCGCACCTTGGCCTCGGGCCGGAACTGGATGCTCAGGGCCAGGGCCGGTCCGGCGGCCACCAGGATCGCCAGAATCGCCGGGAGGATTATTTTTAAATTGACCCGTTTCATGGTTGGTCTCGCAGTGCCTTCATCCTGAGGCCTCGTCGGCGGTCTAACGCTTGACGTTGTTGGCCATCTGCAACAACTGGTCCGAGGTCTGGATGGTCTTGGAGTTGGCCTCGTAGGCCCGGTGGGCGATGATCATGGCCACCATCTCCTCGACGACGTTGACGTTACTCATCTCCAAGAAGCCCTGGGCGGTGGTCCCCACGCCGTCCACCCCGGGCGTGCCCGTGGTCGGGTCGCCCGAGGCCGGGGTGGGGATGAAGTAATTCTTGCCCTTGGAGAAAAGGCCGGCCGGGTTGGTGAAGGTGTAGAGCTGGAGCTGCACCGCGCCCAGCTCGGTCCCGTCCGATCCCAGGGCGACCATCCGGCCGCCGCTGTCCACGGCGATGGACACGGTGTTGGCCGGCACGGCGAACTCGGGCTGGAGCCGATTGCCCTCCGAGTCCACCACGTAGCCGTCCTTGTCCAGCTTGTAGGCCCCGGACCGGGTGTAGAGTTCCTCGGTGCCACGCAGAACCTTGAAGAAGCCCTTGCCCTCGATGGCCAGGTCGAGCTGGTTGCCGGTCTGGGTGTATTCGCCCTGGGTGAACAGCTTCTGGATGGCGATCGGCCTGACGCCCATGCCCACCTGAACGCCGGTGGGCGTGGTCGCGCCGGTGGCCGTGGTCGCCCCCGGGGCCCGGATGGTCTGGTACATCAGGTCCTGGAAGTCGGCCCGGGATCGCTTGAAGCCGTTGGTGTTGACGTTGGCCAGGTTGTTGGCGATGACGTCGATGTTGAGCTGCTGGGCGCTCATGCCGGTGGCACCGCTCCACAAACTCCGTATCATTCGGGCCTCCTCGAAATTTTTTGAAACAACCGAGCCGCGTCAGCCGTCGTTTTCTCCCGGCCGCCGGGCGGCCGATCAAGCCAGCCGGCCGACCTGGTTGGCCGACTTCTCGTCCATCTCGGCGATGGTCTGGATGATCTTGGTGTAGGCCTCGAAGGTGCGGTGGGTCTCGATCATCTTGACCATCTCGTAGACCGGGCTGAGGTTGCTCATCTCCAGGGCGCCTTGGGTCAGGTCCCGTTTGGCCTCCGGCACTTTTTGTTCCGTTCCCGGGGCGGCCGAGAACATGGTCCGGCCGATTTTCCGGAGCTGGTTGTTGTCCTGGAACCGGACCATGGCCAGGGTGTCGATTCTCTCGCCGCGATCGTAGACGTTGCCGGCCCGGTCAATATGGATCCGGCGGGCGTCTCCGGTGACGGTGATCGGGCCGCGGCTGCCCAGGACTGGGTGGCCATCCCGGGTGACCAAGTGGCCGTCCTTGCTGAGCAAGAAGTTGCCGCACCGGGTGTAGGCCACGCCCTGGGCCAATTGCACCTTGAAGAATCCGGGACCGTTGATGGCCAGGTCGAGATTGTTGTTGGTGGGGTGGATGACGCCTTGCCGAAACGAGGTCTGGGTCCGGCGCGCCAGGAGGTCGGAGAAGATCAGCCGGTCGTGCTTGAAGGCCGGGGTGGTGACGTTGGCCAGGTTGTTGGCGATGGTGTCGAGCCGTAGTTCCTGGATGAAGGTGCCCCGCACGGCATGGTACAGGCCCAATCGGTCCATGGATTACCCCTGAAAAGTAGCTACGAGGGAGGTGAGCAACATTTGTGCCATGGCGCCGTCCTGGGCCCCGTCGCCAATAAAGGAAATTATATCAACATGTTAATGAATATCCGCCGGCCGGCCCTAAGATATCAAAACGTCCGTGCGGCAAATTTTTCTAGGGGTGGGAGGCCCCACGGGGTGCGAAGCCGCACGGGCATGATTCGCGGCGCCACTCGGCACACGAGTGATTCGCGGCAAACTCAGTGACGGTGAAACACCTCGTCCGCGCTTGCCGCTTCCATTTCATTTCGGCTCCGCTGTACTTGGAAAAAGTGGAAAAGTGTCGTCCAGTGTGAGGGCGCACGTCTACCCAAACCCAGAGTCAGGTGGCGAGACCGGCCACGCTCACCAATCAAGCGGGGCCGAGGCTCGCCAATCGCCTGCCCCGGCCACGGACAAAACTCCATTCAAATAGAAGTCAGGCCGTTAGTAATTTTTACAGGGTTCCGGTGGGGAGCTTATCTGATGGCCAGGCCGGTTGCAGGGCCTCGAGCAGGACCTCATGAATGATCGGATTGCCGCCGACCACGTTGCCTGAATACACCTTGTCCGGATCGCCCCCGACGTCGGTGATCTTCCCGCCGGCCTCGCCGATGATCAGCGTCCCGGCGGCCACGTCCCAGGGCGCCAGGCCCAGCTCGAAGAAGCCGTCGAGCCTCCCGCAGGCCACGTGGACCAGGTCCAGGGCGGCCGAGCCGGCCCGGCGCAGGCCGCCGACGCGCAGGAAGACCCTCTTAAATCCGGCCAGGTAGAGGTCGATCTTGTCCCGGTTACGGAAGGGGAAGCCGGTGGCCACCAGGGCGGTCAGGGGGTCGCTCACCGCGGACACCTGGATGGGTTGATCGTTCAGCCAGGCCCCGCGGCCGGACTGGGCGGCGAACATCTCGTCCCGCAGGGGGTCGTAAACCACACCCAGCAGGAGCTGACCATCGTTTTCCAGGGCAATGGACACGGCAAACATGGGGTAGCCGTGGATGAAGTTGGTCGTCCCATCAAGAGGGTCGATGATCCACCGCCGGCCCCCGGTCCGGTCCCGGGCCGATTCCTCGGCCAGGAAGCGGTGGTCGGGAAATTTCCGGCCCAGGTGGTCCATGATGGCCTCTTCAGCGGCCCGGTCGGCCTGGGTGACGAAGTCAGCGGCGCCCTTTTTATCGATCTGGCCGGTGGCGTGTCGGTGGTAATGGTCGAGGATGATCTCGGCGGCCGTTCGGGCGGCGGTCATGGCTTCCTGGAGAAAGTGGTGCATTTTGGCCTCACCGGGATTGAATTTTTAGGGTAATATAGCTTAGGAGCACGGCCGGCGCAACCCGGAGGGGGCTGGCGACCGAAACGCGGCACCCGGCAGTCTGAGGTTGTTTTAGAATATCGGGCGACGTTCCACGTGAAACACCTGCTCGCGGCCGGCGCGTCGGAGACTCGATGTTTCACGTGAAACACTAGTGACCATGGTCCAGCCTTTGAGGAGCGACGTTTCACGTGAAACACCTGCCTGAAAACGACACCATCGCCGCCATCTCCACCCCGATCGGGGCCGGCGGCATCGGAATCGTCCGGATAAGCGGCCCAAATTCGTCTGAAATTCTAAATAAATTTTTTAATAATGGGGCCAGGACGGTCGCAAACCCTCGAAAGATGGTCTTGGGATGGGTCGTTGACAACGGCGGCCTACGGGTCGACCAGGCCCTGGTCGTGTTCATGCCCGCCCCCCGGACCTACACCGGCCAAGACGTGGCCGAAATCCAGGCCCACGGCGGACCAATGCCCCTGCAAAAGATTCTCGAGACCGTCATCAGCGCCGGGGCCCGGCCGGCCGCGCCGGGCGAGTTCACCTATCGGGCCTTCCTCAACGGAAAGATCGACCTGTCCCAGGCCGAGGCCGTGGCCGAGGTCATCCAGGCCAAGACCGCTCAGGCCCTGGCGGCGGCCCAGTCCCGGCTGGCCGGCCGCCTGGCCGAACAGATCGACCTAATCCGCCAGGAATTGATCGCCGTCCTGGCCCAGGTCGAGGCCGCCGTGGACTTCCCGGACGAGGACCTCGAAATTCTCTCCGAGCACGACCTCGCCCGCCGCCTGGAAGACCGGGCCATGTCCCCACTCAAAAATTTGCTGGCCCAGGCCCGCACCGGCCTGCTGCTTCAGGACGGGGCCGTGGTCGTCCTGGCCGGCAAACCCAACGTGGGCAAGTCCAGCCTGCTCAACGCCCTGCTTCATGAAGACCGGGCCATTGTCACCGAGGTGCCGGGCACCACCCGCGATTTGATCGAAGAATGGCTCGACCTGGACGGTCTGCCCGTCCGCCTGGTGGACACGGCCGGTCTGAGACCGGTCACGGACGTGGTGGAGGAGCAGGGGGTCTCCCGGGCCGTGGCCCGGGCGGCCCGGGCCGACCTGGTCCTGTTTCTGATCGACGGCTCCGAGCCCTTGACCGACGAGGACCACCAGGCCCGAGGGTTTTTGTCCGAAAAACCGATCCTGCCGGTCATCAACAAGATAGACTTGTCCCGGCACCCGGCCCTCAGGCCTGATCTTCTCTTTCCACCGGAAAACTGGTTGGCCATCTCCGCCCTGACCGGTCAAGGCCTGGACTCCCTCTGCCAAGCCGTCAGACAGTCCCTGCTCCAGGGCGATTCAGGCCCGGATTCAACGGCCATTCTCCCCAACCTGCGCCAGCAGTTGGACCTCGGGGCGGCCCTGGCCGCGACTGAGGCGGCCGCCTCTGCCCTGAAAAACGGCCGGCCGCCCGAGTTGGCGGCCGTTGACCTTCGGGAAGCGGCCTATCACCTGGACGAGATCACCGGCCAGGCCGCCTCGGACGAGGTTTTGAACCAAATCTTCTCCACCTTCTGCATTGGCAAATGACGTCTAAGGTCAGAGAATTACTTGCGGCCGGCGCCCGCAACCTGGGGGTCGATCTGACCCCGGCCGATCTGGCCAGGTTCGCGATCTATCTGGACGAGCTTCTGATTTGGAACGAGGTGGTCAACCTGACGGCCATCACTGATCCGGCCCGAATCGTGACCGATCTTTTTCTGGACTCGATGCTCCTCCATCCGCTGCTGCGGCCCGGCGCACAGGTCCTGGACATCGGCAGCGGGGCCGGTTTCCCAGGATTAATCCTGGCCCTGGTGGGTCCTGAGTCCAGGTTCACCCTGGTCGAGGCCCGGCAACGCAAGGCCTCCTTTCTGGAGCATCTGGTCCGCCGGTTCGGCCTGAAAAACTGCCGGGTCAGCGGTCGCCGCCTGCCGGACCGGCCGCCCTTGGCCGAGGCCGGCTACGACCTGGTCTGCGGCCGGGCCGTGGCCGAGCCCGAGGCCTTCCTGGGGCTGGCCGGGCCGTGGGTCAGGCCCGGCGGTTTATTGGTCCTGATGCTCTCGACTTCGCAGCCGACCCCCCAACCGGCCCCAGGCTCTGATCTTGATTTGACCAGGGTCGAGGACAAAGAAGTCCCTGGCGCGGGCCGTCTAACCCGCCTAGTGGTTTTCAGGCGCCGGTCGTGATGGTTAGGCTGTAATTGTTTTTCATCAACCATCGTCGGGGGCGTCCCGCCCCCGGGCCATCTCTCTATTTACGGCGGGTAATCACGTAATCAGCCAACTCGACCAGATATTGCCTCTCCTTGGTCTCCGGAAAGACGTCCAGGGCCTCCCGGGCCCGGCGGACGTGTTCCCGGGCCGTATCGAGGGTGAATCCGACCCCATGGTATTTATCGACGATCCGCCGCAGTTCCTCGAATTCATCGAGACCGTAGTCCACCATTTTAGTCATTTTTTCAACAAGTTGAATCTCTTTAGGCGAAGCCTGGGCCAGGGTGTGGATCAGGGGCAGCGTGACCTTGCCCTCCTTCAGATCATACCCCACCGGCTTGCCCATCTCGTCCGCGGTACCCGAATAGTCCAGGGCGTCGTCCACCATCTGGAAGGCGATACCCATTTCCAGGCCATAAATTTTTAGGGCCTCTTCCCATTCATTGCCGGCCTCGGCGATGATGCCGCCGATGATACAGGCCGCCTGGATAAGGACCGCCGTCTTGGCCACGATCACCTGGCGATACTGGTCCTCGTTCAGGTCCAGCCGGTCGGTGTAGACCAGTTCCAGGACCTGACCCTCGGCCATGGTCTGGGTGGTGGCCGCCAGGACCTCCAGGAGTCGCATCTCGCCGGACTGGACCGCCAGCCAGAACGACTTGGCCAGCAGGAAGTCCCCGACCAGGACCACGGCCGGGTTGTCCCACAAGACATTGGCCGCTGGTTTGCCCCGTCGGGTGCCGGCGTTGTCGATCACGTCGTCGTGGAGCAGGGTGGCGGCGTGGAGATATTCGAAGATGACCGAAACCCCCAAGGGGCCCTCCTGGCCGCACATGGCCGAGCACCACAGGAACAGGACCGGCCGGAGCCGCTTCCCGCCGCTGAGCAGCAGATGCCGGCCCACCTCGCCGATGAGTTGGACGTCTGAATCCAGGTAATCGCCCAGAGCGGCGTTGACCCGCTCGGCGTCGCGCTCCAGGGTCTCCAGCATTTCCCGGGTCTGATCCAAGCTTATCCTCCTGACAAATCTATCGACTTAAGCTAACTTGACCTCTGAGCCTTGTCAAAACAATTCCGGGGCTGGTTAAAACGCGGCCGGTCGGAAAGGACGGCCCACCGTATTTTGTAAGTGGGCCGGCCTTAAAACCAAAGAGATATCGGGGCCGCGTTTAGCCCTCTGACGACGCGATGATCTCGCCTTCCAGGTCAAAGTCGTGGCCCCGGGTGACCCGAACCCGCACCAGGTCCCCGGCCCGGGCCGACCCGTCGGTGATGATCACCTTGCCGTCCACCTCGGGGGCCAAAAACCAGGTCCTCCCGGCCAGGAGCAATTCCGATTCCGGATGGGGTCCCTCGACCAGGACCGCCACCTCTTGTCCGACCCATGGGGCCAGCTTTTGCCGCGAAATCTCGGCCTGACGGGCCATCACCTCGCCTTGCCGGGCCTCGGCCTCCTGGGTTGGCACCTGATCCTTATTCCTGGCCGCCGGGGTGCCGGCCTCGGGGCTGAAGCAAAAAACACCCAGGTGATCGAACCTGACCGCGCCCATAAAATCGATCAACTCCCGGAACTCACGGTCCGTCTCCCCCGGAAAACCGACCATCATCGTCGTCCGGATCACGGCCCCAGGGATTTTTTGGCGGATGGCCTCGATCAGCTTCAGGAGTTCATCCGGTCCCCGTTGCCGGCCCATGTCCTTCAAAATTCGCGGCGCGGCGTGCTGGACGGGCAGGTCGAAATAAGGGATCACGGTTCGCGATTCGGCCACGGCCTCGACCAGTCCTTGGTCCACCTCGTCCGGATGCAGGTACAGCAATCTGACCCAATGAAGGTCCGGCAGTCGGTCCAGTTCCTGGATCAGACCGATCAGGCCCTGGCCAATATCCCGGCCGAAGCGCGAGGTGTCCTGGGCCACCAGGACCAATTCCTTGACCCCGGCCCAAAGGAGTTGCCCCGCCTCGGCCGTGAGGTCATCGATGGTTCGACTCCGGTACTTGCCCCTCAGCTTGGGGATCAGGCAAAAGGTGCAGGCGTGGGAGCACCCCTCGGCTATCTTGAGATAGGCCCAGCCCGGCCCGGTGGACAGGGAGCGCGGCGCGCCCGAATGCCGCAGATAAGCGGGCCGTCCCAGGACCAGGTTCTGATCCGAGCCCTTGGCCAGCAGGTCCGGCAACCGGGCGAACTCGCCCGGCCCCAGCCAGAGATCCACCTCCGGGATGTTGCGCCCCAGCTTCCGGCCGTAGCGCTGGACCAGGCAGCCCATGACCACCAGCCGGACCGGCCGCCGGGCCTTGACGGCCGCGGCCTCGAGAATCGCCTCCAGGGCCTCTTCGACCGCCGGCTGGATGAAGGCGCAGGTGTTGACGATGATCAGGTCCGCCGCCTCGGCCTGGTCGATCACCTGCCAGCCGGCTTCGATCAGGCCGCCCAAGACCTCTTCGGAGTCGATCAGGTTTTTGGAACAGCCCAGGCTGACCATCATCACCCGGCCGGGATCCAGGGACAAAGCGCTCATGGCCGGGCAGGGGACGGGGCCGCCTGACGCCGGGCGGACAGACTGTTTAAGAGGGGATTGAGGCGGCGATAAATCAGCTTGGCCAGGATTCGCCGCCCCTGCTGGGTGTAGTGGCAGAAGTCGATGAACCATGGGTGTTGGCCGAACATCACCCTCGCCGCGTCGACGTATATCGCGCCGTATTGGGCGGCCAGACGGCGGGTGATCAGGTTGTGGGTCCGGATGACGCCCTCGAATTCG
>JAHJDS010000086.1 GCA_018812395.1 Pseudomonadota bacterium | reverse complement strand
GATCTGGTGATGCCGGGGATGCTCCACGGCCGCATTCTGAGAAGCCCGCATCCACACGCCCGCATCATTGGCATCGACACCAGCGCAGCAACTCAATTGCCGGGCGTTAGATCGGTCATCACCGCGGGGGACACCCCCAAGGTCCCCTTCTGCCACATGCCCATTACTCCCAACAAACTGCCACTGTGCGACGACCGGGTCAGATTTGTGGGCGACGAGGTGGCGGCCGTAGCCGCCGTTGATCCCGAAAGCGCCGAGGAAGCCTTGGAACTGATTCGGGTTGATTATGAACCTTTACCCGCCGTGTTCGACCCGCACCAGGCCATGGAGCCCGAAGCACCAGCGCTGTACGACGACTGCCCCGATAATATTGCCTCGCGATTCGTACGAAGTTTCGGCGCGCCTGAACAGGCCATGGCGGCGGCCGACCACGTTTTCGAGGATGAGTTTTGCCTGCCCAGGGTGGCGTCATGCACCCTCGAGCCCCACGGTTGTATAGCCGCCTGGGAGCCCAACGACCG
This sequence comes from Pseudomonadota bacterium, assembly GCA_018812395.1. Lineage (GTDB taxonomy): Bacteria > Desulfobacterota > Desulfarculia > Desulfarculales > JAHJDS01 > JAHJDS01. Next base: position 4,861 of record JAHJDS010000086.1, on the reverse strand, counting down.
GCTCACCATTTACTCCAGCACGCAGAGCATCTTCAATATCCAACAGGGACTGGCCGTGGCCCTGCAGATGCCCCTGCACCTGATAAGGGTCATCAGTCCCCACGTGGGAGGCGCTTTCGGCAACAAGAGCGTTCTGCTGCCCTTGGAGCCCATCACGGCCATCCTGGCCCGAAAAACCGGCCGGCCGGTGAAAGTGGTCTACACCCGTGGCGAGGAGTTCACCTCCGCCCGCACCCGTTACGGCATGCACATCAAACTGCGCACCGGGGTCAGCAAGGAGGGCAAGCTACTGGCCCGCCAGGCCCGAGTAATCACCGACAACGGCGCCTACAACAACAAGGCACCCGGCATCACGGCGGTCACCTGTAGCCGCATCGGCAACCTCTACCGGGTACCCAACTCCAGCACCGAGGCCCTGGTGGTATACACCAACAATCAATACGGCGGAGCCCTGCGGGGTTGGGGAGGGCCCCAGGCCCACTTCGCGATAGAGTCCCAGATGGACATTATCGCCCATCAACTGGGGATGGATCCCGTGGAACTCCGCCTAAAAAACGCCAACCAAGAGGGCGACGTCACCCCCTGGGGCTGGCGCATCACCTCCTGCGGATTGAGCCAGTGCATCCGCCAGGCCGCCGCCAGCCGCACCCGGCGGCCGTCGAAATCTACCAGGCGGGCCAGGGGATGGGGAATGGCCGCCGGGGTACACATTGGTGGCGGCGCAATGGGGGCCCACGGCTCCTCCAATTTCGAGGAGGTGTTACTCAAGGTCAATCCCGACGGCAGCGCCGTATTGATCGTGGGCGTAGTGGACATGGGTCAGGGGTCGCACACCGTGCTGGCTCAGATCGCCGCCCAGGAGCTTAGCCTGCCGGTGGACCGGGTGAAGGTGACCACCCCCCCCTCGGATCAGGCTCCCCGCACCATGGGGCCCTGGGGCAGCCGAGTGACGTTCGTGGCCGGCAAGGCGGTTATGGAGGCCGCCCGGTCCGCACGCAGCCAGATTCTGGCCTTGGCCCGTAACCACCTGGATGTTGAGCCCGAAAGTGAGCTCCAGTTACGGGGCGGCCGGGTAACAGCACCTCGTTCTCCGGGGTTTTCCGTGGAGGTGGCCGATCTCTTGGAGCGAGCTTACGCGGCGGGCGGCGATCTGGTTTCGGCCTCGGCCATGTACAACCCCTCCACCACCACGGCGCCGGACAAAGCCACCGGTTATGGAAATCCCAGCCCGGCCTATTCCTTTGGGGTTCAGGCGGCGGAGGTTGAAGTCGACTTGGACACCGGCCAGGTGACGGTGCTCAAGGTTGTGGCAGTGCACGATGTTGGCCTGGCAATCAACCCCCTACTGGTGGAAGGGCAGGTGGAGGGAGGTGTGGCCATGGGCCAGGGCTATTGCCTTTTTGAAGACCTGAGGCTGAGAGAAGGGTTCACTCACAACTCCAGCTTTGCCGGTTACAAAATCATCAATTCCAGCGAAGCCCCCGTCGTGAATTGCCAGCTGGTGGAGACCGATGACCCTGAAGGTCCTTTCGGCGCCAAAGGGGTGGGGGAGATGGCCCTCATCCCCACCGCCCCGGCCATAGCCAACGCCATCTTCAACGCTACCGGAGCGCGCATCAAGGAGCTGCCCATCACCGCGGAGAGGCTCCTGGCTGAACTCCAGAAACAGGAGGTCAGCCATAGCTAGGGGCAACCTCATCATATCCGTATTGCTGATGGCGCTCGGTCTGGCGGTCAGCGTGCATTCCTGTCGTCTGGGGCTGGGTCAGCTCTCGAGACCGGATGCCGGGACTCTGCCCTTTGGGCTGGGTATTATTCTGGCCGTATGTGCCGCCGCCCTGTTCATCAGATCGGGCAAGACCCTGCTCCGGCGGCCGAGAGTCGGGACGGCATCGGTCTGGGCCGAGGTGAATTTCACCAAGGTGACGATCATCCCGGTAGGACTGTTGCTTTATATTTTTCTGCTCGAGCCACTGGGCTTTTTGGCCTGCGCATTCGTTGTTCAGCTGCTTTTATTCAAGGTGGCGGGCGGGCAGAAGTGGCTGATTTCAGTTCTTCAGACCGTGGTGACCCTCGTTTTCGTGTACGTCGTTTTCTTTTTGTGCTTGGGGGTGTACGTGCGCTTGCTTCCGACGTGGGTTTACTGACATGGAAGTCGTCAACCACTTACTGTTCGGCTTTCAGGTTGTTCTGCAGCCCATCAACCTTTTCTACTGCTTTTTGGGCGTCTTGGTGGGTACCCTCATCGGGGTTCTGCCCGGCATCGGTCCGATCGGAGCGATGGCCATTTTGCTACCGTCCACCTATCACGTCGAGCCGGTGACAGGCATCATCCTGCTGGCCGGAATTTATTACGGCGCCATGTATGGCGGCTCCACCACTTCGATAATGGTCAATATTCCGGGGGAGGCCGCCTCGGTGGTCACCTGTCTGGACGGATACCAGATGGCCCGTCAGGGACGGGCCGGCCCGGCCCTGGGCATCAGCGCCATGGGTTCGTTCATCGGTGGAACCTTTGGCCTTGTCCTCCTCATGTTCCTGGTCAACCCGTTGGCCTCGTTTGCCATGAAGTTTGGCCCCCCGGAGTACGTCGGCATCATGCTGGTGGGGCTCTGCCTGGTGACCTACTTGGCCAAGGGTTCGATGCTCAAGGCGGTTATCATGGCCGTGCTGGGGCTCATTCTGGGATGCGTGGGTACGGACCTGGTGATGGGCAAACTGCGCTTCACCCTGGGTCTGGACCAGTTAAGCGACGGCCTTGGCATAGTTCCCATGGTCATGGGGCTGTTCGGTGTTTCGGAGGTGCTGCTCAACCTCGAAAAGAGTTCCGACGTGGATGTGCTAAGCACTAAAATTAAAAACCTGTTTCCATCCTGGCAGGACTGGAAGCGGTCCCTGAAGCCCATAATACGTGGCAGCTTTCTCGGTTTCGGACTCGGTATCCTACCCGGCGGCGGATCGATCATTTCTTCTTTCGCTTCCTACACCATGGAAAAGAAGCTGTCCAAGAACCCCGAGAAGTTTGGTCATGGAGCTATTGAGGGCGTGGCCGGCCCCGAGACGGCGAACAATGCCGCCACCTCCGGGGCCTTTGTCCCATTGCTGGCCTTCGGAATACCGCCCAACGTGGTCATAGCACTTCTTTTAGGTGCGCTCTTGATGCACGGTGTGACGCCGGGCCCGCTGTTCATGACCCAGCACCCGAAAATATTCTGGGGCATCATCGCCAGCATGTACCTGGGCAACGCCATGCTTCTGATTTTGAATCTGCCCCTGATACCGATGTGGGTCCGTTTGCTCAAGGTACCCTACCGGATCATGTTTCCGCTGATAATCCTGTTCTGCCTGATCGGGGTGTACACCATCCAAAACAGCATATTCGATGTGATTATCATGCTGGTGTTCAGTGTGATCGGATATGTGATGAAGAAGTACGAATTCGAGGAGGCCCCGCTGGTGCTGGCCTTCATCCTGGGGCCGATGATTGAGAACGCTTTCCGTCAATCACTGATCATCTCCGACGGCAATCTGTTTGTGTTCTTCACCCGTCCAATATCCGCGGTGATGGTAAGCGCGGCCATTTTGCTTTTTATGTTACAAGGCCTGACCTTCTTTCGGAGGGCCCGGGAGAAGGTGGCTCGTGGCGAGGGGGTGGACTGAGGTGTGGCCGATGGTTCAGTCTGCCGAGACTTTAACACCTCTTAGGGAGGAAAGAGCGGTGAAGAAAAAAATTATGTTGGCGATTGTGCTTTTAGGGCTGTTGGTGGCCCTTCCGGTGGCAATGGTTCGCGCTGGAGACAAATTTCCCACGCGTTCGATCGAATTTTACTGTCACTGGCCGGCCGGCAGCGGCCTGTTTATGTCCCAGCGAGTGCTGGCCCAGGCGGCCTCCGAGTATTTAGGCCGGCCAGTCATCGTCATTGGCAAGCCGGGCGCTGGCGGTATTGTGGCGGCGCGATACGTCATCGCCTCAAAGCCTGACGGCTACCGGTTGTTTCTTTTCAACTCCGGCACCAACGGCATCGTGGTGGCGGTGCGTAAAGTGCCCTTCAAGAACTCTGATTTCGACGTCATCTGCGGCGCCTATATTCAAAACCTGATCTTGATGGTGCCGGCCAACTCACGGTTCAAGAAGCTGGAGGATGTGGTGGCCTACGCTAAAAAACATCCCGGCAAGCTAAAGTACGCCACCACAGGTGTGGGCACCTCTTCGCATTTGGCCGCCGAGCTTTTCAACCAGTTGGCCGGAATAAAGACAGTCCACGTTCCCTTCCAGGGCGGCCCCAAAACGTATGCCGCCATCGTGGGCGGCCACGTGGACTTCAGCATCTTTTACTACGGCTCGGTGAAGGGTCTGATCGACGCGGGAAAGCTGAGAATGCTGGCCGTGGCCAACCCCAAGCGCGCCTCCAACCTGCCCAACCTGCCCACTTTTGCCGAAAAGGGCTATCCCAAGATGGTCTTCAACGTGTGGTACGGCGTGGCCGCCCCCAAGGGCCTGCCGGCCAATGTCTTGGCCAAGCTCCAGATGGCCTTCGGAAAGGCCGCCCGTGACAAGACGGTGGCCAAAATGTTGCACAAGCTGGGCTACACGGAGTACTACCAGCCCCGGAAGCAGTTCCTGGCGTTCGTCGCCCGCGAGGTGGCCAAGTTCAAGCGGATCGTCAGGGAGGCAAACATAAAGATCAGGTAATCCGTAAATTGACCCGGGCCCGGGAACAGGGAGAATAATTCCCTGTCCCGGGGCCTGGAGATCGAGTTGACCTTTGGAGGCCACGCCTACTGGTCTGCCACCCGGAAAAGAGGTTGGCCATGCCGCCGCTGGGCGACATTTTGGATGGCATAGTGACTGGGGTCACGG
>JAHJDS010000085.1 GCA_018812395.1 Pseudomonadota bacterium | reverse complement strand
GGGACGGTCACATCGTAGACGGCGTCGTAAAAATCCAACTGGTCCCGATCCCGGCGATACAAGGATTATCCTCCTGAATTGGTTGATAATTTATATCATAAAACGCCCGGCATCGGGAAACTATTTTGCAACGCTCTCATAATGCCTCTTTAGAAAAAATGGAATTATCGAAAGTTAAATTTACTCCGAAACTTATTTGTCGAAAATCTGCTTTCCCAAGAAAATGTGTATTTTGAAAATTTGCCCTACTCCCAAAAGAGGCAAATCTAAATTTCGAAGAACCTTGGAACTTGGCCCCTTCAAAGCTGACTCTTTTGCCGAATTTGACCTGACTGAAATCCGCACCATCTTCAAAAATACACCATTTGAATTCAAATTCAGCTGGTCTTGATGACGATTTCAATCTTTTCTTCAAATAGCTTAGTCTTTTTCTCGGCCCTGGTTTAGCTGCTTCTCTATTATCTTCAGTTTCCTCACCCCTCAAAACCTTCGAGGTGCCAATAGTAATTCCGAAACCAAAAGGAAATCGAAAACCTGCAAAAAATACCATGCCACTAAACTCTGTAAACCATGGTCTTTCCTTTTTTGCCTCATCTCTGAATGCCTGTCCAAATTCTTTACTTAGACCCCCCAATCTCTTCTTGTCCTCTGTCGGGAGGTGAAAAATACAGTATCTGTGGTCGTCCTTGCTTTTGAATGTACCGTCCCGATCGCAGCAGCATTGTTCAACTTTAAATCCAGGCCGTTCCTGGACTTCTGGTGGTGGTCCGGCACATTGCTTAGGCATCTCACTCATTTTGGCACTCCCTGCAGCCTTTTAATTACAACGAAGACCTTATTAATTTTATATTATCAGACAAATAATAATACACGGAGTTTTAATAGGCAAGTCAATTCGTATCTTAAGCTACTATTTAATTAGCAGGCATCTAATGGCATTTACATGGTTACACAATAAGCGGCACCAGTTCGCCGCGCCTAACGTCGGCCAGGCCCTTGTCCGTGATTCGCAGGAAAGGCAGGCCGGTGAAGGCCAGGGTCTGGAAGGTCAGCCACGGCCGCTCCAGTTTTCCGCCCAAATCGGCCATGGCTCGCCGCACCGCCGCAGACTTACGGTTGATTTCGGGCAACGGCAAGGTCGAGATCACGCCGCCCACTGGAAACAGGAATTCGGCCAGCACCCCGCCGTCAACCACGACCACGATCCCGCCGCCGGCGGAAAAACACCTGTCTTCGGCATCCTCAAACGCGGCGGCAAGGTCTACACCCAAATCGTCCTTGATTGCGCCAAAGCCACGCTCCAAGCCATTATTCGAGGACGAGTGGACCCTCAAAGCGTCATCCACTCCGACGGATGGCCCGGCTACCACGGACTGGTTGACCTCGGCTACAAAAAGCATTACCGGGTCCACCACGGCCAAAATGAATTCGCCTTGGCCAAGAACCACATCAACGGTATCGAGGCCTTTTGGTCCTTTGCCAAGGGGCGGCTGATGAAGTTCAGCGGCCTGCCCAAATCGACCTTTTACCTCCACCTCAAGGAGTGCGAGTTCAGGTTTAACACCGCCATCAGGACCTCTATGCTATCATCCTCAAGGTCCTCAGAAAAAACCCGCTCAACTAGTCAAGGGCCTGTCGCGAAGTATGCCTGCGCGGCTTCGCTCCCCGTGCGGCGGAGCACCCGAAAAAATATTTTTACCGCAGCGCCAAGGTCCTTATAATCGCCGGCCGTTTCTGCTAGGATGTCGGCCCGGGGGACATGCCCCACAAAGGGCTCGACATCCGTCGATCGCTTAACTATAATGTAGCGGTTTTATAGCCATCAAACCCCGGCGCGGATCACCCCGCACCACTCATCGCCGGGCCCCAAAAAAAGTCCGCCGCTTCAGGCCAGGAGGGAAGCCATGGAATTCGAACTCAACGAAGACCTGAAAATGCTTCGGGAAATGGTCCAGGATTTTGTCAAGAACGAGATCGCCCCCAAGGCCGATCAGTGGGACGAGGACCACTACTTCCCCTATCAGGAAGTCATCCTTAAAATGGGCGAGCTGGGCTTCTTCGGCACCGTCATCCCCGAACAGTACGGCGGCAACGAGATGGGCCACCTGGCCGCGGCCATCATCACCGAGGAGATCGCCCGCGGCTCGTCCTCCCTGCGCGTCCAGATCAACATGAACATGCTCGGCTGCTCGTACACCATCCTGACCTACGGCACGGACGAGGCCAAGCGGAAGTACATCCCCAAGCTGACCACCGGCGAGTACATGGGCGGCTTTGGCATCACCGAGCCCAATGCCGGCTCGGACGTCATGGCCCTCAAGTCTACGGCCAAGAAGGACGGCGACAACTACGTCGTGAGCGGTCAGAAGACCTGGATCAGCAACGCCACCATCGCCGACGTGCTCATCTTCTACGCTTACACCAACCGCGAGGCGGGCTCCCGGGGGTTGTCGGCCTTTGTCATCGAGCCCAAGAACATGAACGGCATCACCACCACCGATCTGGACAAGATGGGCTCGCGCTCCTCCCCTACCGGCGAGATCGTCCTCGAGGACACCATCGTCCCGGCCGAGAACCTGCTGGGCAAGGAAGGCGACGGCGCCAAGATCGTCTTCGGGTCGCTCAACCAGACCCGGCTGTCGGCCGCGGCCGGCGGGGTGGGCGTGGCCCAGGCCTGCCTGGACGCCATCGCCTCCTACGCCACCGAGCGCGAGCAGTTCGGCCAGCAGATCGGCCAGTTCCAGATGAACCAGGACATGGTCGGCCAGATCGCCTGCGAGATCGAGGCCGCCCGGCTGATGGTCTACAAGGCGGCCTGGCAAAAGGACGAGGGCCAGTACGGCAACACCCTCGAGGTGGCCATGGCCAAGTACCTGGCCGGCGAGGTGGCCAACAAGGCGGCCAACTACGCCATGCGTATCCTGGGCGCCTACGGCTACTCGACCGAGTACCCCGTCGCCCGCTATTACCGCGACGCGCCGACCTACGCCATGGTCGAGGGCTCGGCCAACATCTGCAAGTGGATCGTCGCCCTGGACGCCCTGGGCTACCGCAAGGCCAACCGCTAACCACCGCCGGGCCGTCGGCCCGGCCAAAAAAAACATTCGGAGGCGTCAAGCCATGTGGCCCTATTTCAGGAAGATGGACGACCTGGGCAAGCCCCTCAAGGACTCCCAGATCAAGAAGATGGCCGAGAACCGCGACCAGATCGCCGAGGTCATGGCCGGGGTGGCGGCCGAGTTCGAGCGGGTCCGGAAGGCCGGCCTGCCGGCTGAAAAGATCCACAAGCGCGGCCAAATGACCGTCTGGGACCGGATCGAGTATTTGATCGACGACGGCTACTTCTTCCCGCTGCACACCCTGTACAACCCCCGGGACAACGAAGAAGGCATGACCGGCGTCATCGACGGCCTGGCCCGGATCTCGGGCCGGTGGTGCGTGCTCATCGGCTTTGACAACAAGGTCATGGCCGGGGCCTGGATCGCCGGACAGGCCGAGAACCAGCTCCGGGTGACCGACCTGGCCAAGCGGCTGCACGTGCCCCTGGTCTGGCTGGTCAACTGTTCGGGCGTCAAGCTGCCCGAGCAGGAGGAGGTCTACGCCGACCGGCGCGGCAACGGCACCACCTTTTTCCGGCACGCCGAACTCGAGAAGCAGGGCGTGCCCATCCTGGCCGGCATCTACGGCACCAACCCGGCCGGCGGCGGCTACCAGGGCATCTCCCCGACCTATTTGCTGGCCCACAAGGACTGCAACATCGCCGTGGGCGGCGGCGGCATCGTCGGCGGCATGAGCCCCAAGGGGCACTTCGACCTCGAAGGCGCCGACCAACTCATCGAGGCCACCCGCCACTTCAAGGCCGTGCCGCCGGGCAGCGTGCCGATCCACTACGACTCGACCGGCTTTTTCAAGTCCGTGTACGAGACCGAGGAGGGCGTCCTGGACGGGCTCAAGGAACTGATGACCTGGATGCCGGCCTATGACCCCCAGTTCTTCCGGGTGGCCGAGCCGGCGCCGCCCAAGTACGACCCGGCCGAGATCGACTCGATCATCGCCTTTAACCAGAAGGCGGTCTACGACTTCGACAACCTCCTGGCCCGGCTGGTGGACGGCTCCGAGCACCTCGAGTTCCGGCCCGGCTACGGCCCCGAGGTCTACACCGGCCTGGTCAAGGTGGACGGGTATTTGTGCGGCGTGATCGGCAACCGCCAGGGCTTTTTAGGTGCGAAATACCCCGAGTACGCCGGGGGCGAGTACATCGGCATCGGCGGCAAGCTCTATCGACAGGGCCTGATCAAGATGAACGAGTTCGTCACCCTCTGCGGCCGGGACCGGGTGCCGATCATCTGGTTCCAGGACACCTCGGGCATCGACGTGGGCGACATTGCCGAGAAGGCCGAACTGCTGGGCCTGGGCCAGAGCCTGATCTACTCCATCGAGCAGACCGACGTGCCGATGATGCTGGTCGTGCTTCGTAAGGGCACGGCCGCGGCCCATTACGTCATGGGCGGCCCCACGGCCAACAACCACAACGCCTTTACCCTGGGCACGGCCACGACCGAGATCTACGTCATGCACGGCGAGACGGCCGCGGCGGCCAGTTTTTCGCGCCGCCTGGTCAAGGAGCAGGACGCGGGCCACGATATCCAGCCGGTGATCGACAAGATGAACGCCCTGGCCCAGGAGTATTACGACAAGAGCCGGCCGGTGTACTGCGCCAAGCGGGGTTTTGTGGACGAGGTGGTGGTCAATGCGGCGCTGCGGGATTATGTGGTGGCCTTTGCCAACTGCGCCTACCAGAACCCGACCAGCATCTGCCCCCAGCACCACATGATGATACCGAGGATCATCAAGGGGTAGCGGCTGCGCCGCATCCGCCTGATTCGAATAAGGAGGGGGACGCCGGAAGGCGTCCCCCTCCTTATTGATCATCATTTTAATAGAACTATTCTCTATAACTATCTTGGCTAGTTTATTTCCGCCTTCGGCCCTTTCTTATATTTTGGCTGTTCCTTGATCATTTGTTTAGCCAGTGTAAAATTATCGTTTGAAGAAAAGACAAATCTTGAGGAATACATGACTTGTAACGCATTGTGATTTATAACATTATCCCGCATTACATCTACCGGTTTACCAGTCTTTAGCCCGGATACCATTTCTTCTAATCCTGGAGCAGGCCTATTTTTTTGCAATTGAAAAGTAGGGTCTATAGACTTGATATAGAGATACTTGTCATAAGCATCTACAAATTGTTTTTCTAAAGACCTGCAAAAAACAGCTAATGCAAGTTTGCTTGATAGGGGCATATATATCTCTATCCCCCTAACCCCAATTCCTAAATTCCCATATGGACTGTAATCATTCTGGTTTTGTAATGTAACTGGGTTGTCAGATAAATAAAATGGTCTCGAATTAACTGTCTTCATTAACAACCATGCTTTTATCATAAAAATACGGAAGTATTTGGTCCGAATCTATTAGCATTTTGATGGACATCTTTTTTATTTCCATAGCATCTATGGAAGTATAACTAATTACACTTTCGGGGTCAACTCCAAGTTTTTTAAGGTGTGACACAAGCGCATCCTTGGAACTCTCAATATCTTGTCTAATGCCTTTGGTCCGCCTGAATTGGACGGCCAAGAATTGGGATAAAAGCACTCTTTCCTCTTCGGCAATATTGGATAGGCTTTCTTCCCTAATAATCCTTTTAACTATTTTGGCTGATAATGATTCTAATTTTGCCAAACTTGGTTCAATCGTAATGATATCACCGTTTGACATGAAATTGTAAAATCCCTTTTCACCTCCGATACTTTTTGCGGAACTTTTAAAAACCTTTTCTTCCCACTTGTCAAATACAAAGATATGCCTTTTGTTGCCTACCCCAAAATTCTTTAAAATAAATTGCGGCACATAATGCTGAATACTTGGGGACGTTCTAGTCATTTGCTGCCTCGATTACTATTTTTTATTAGCATAAGTATAGATTATAAACAACTATAAAATAATATATATTACGGATGCCGTCGGCGCAACGTGGTTTTTTACCGTATATGACACATAATGGTTTTGAGGTTGGATCTGAAAAATGGAATAGGGACATCTTTCGATGCGGGTGGTCTTCTCCCAACCCTCCGCGCCCCCCCCAGGGGCAGAGGGGGTGGCTGGCGCCACGAGCATTACCGAGGTTCGAGTGAGGGAAGGCCGACCCTGTACCGCGAGCCTGAACACTTTACGCCTGTGCGGCGTCGCACCGTCGAAGCCCCTCTGCACTCCCCCGCCGCTTAGGGGATTTCGCTCCCCTAAGAACCCACGAAACAACAGCGATTGAGCCCCGTCATACCGTGTCGTAGTGCTCCCGCGGATCGGCCACGATGACCTGCGCGGCGCGATAATGAGGAATTGCGCCGCGCGAGAAACCGGTCTTTGGGTGAGCCGTGGGCGTCGCGTCGCGGTGCCCACGGCTCGTGGCGCTGCATATTCCGAGTTTATGCAGCGCTTCCTCTTTGTCGGAGGGACAACAGTTGCCATGCTTGGCCATGAGCACCCCTGCTCGACCGTGAGGGGTACTTAGGTGTAATTGTCAAACAGGTTGTTTACGGTTTTCAGTCTGGAGACGGGCGGTTTGCCGTTGAGGGCGGTATGAGGACGGTGATGATTGTAGTACCTCAGCCAGGGGGCAAGATGATCCTGCCGCTC
>JAHJDS010000006.1 GCA_018812395.1 Pseudomonadota bacterium | reverse complement strand
GTGATTGATTACATCGCCTGGTACGTCGCCCAGTTCGCCTATAAGCATTTCAGGTAGAGCCATTCAGGTAGAGCTCGTATTTAACGCCTGGACCCGGGACTGATTTTCAGTCTCCTCGGCGGTGGGGATTTGCGATTGGGCGTGATAATATATATAGGCGGCCGAACACCGACGTACAGAATCAAGGCCCCAAGTGAGGGCATATGTTGCTTGCCATGTTGGCCAAGCTGGCGCTGGCCACCATCTATTTCGTCTTGGCCGTTCTGGGGGGCTACGGCTGCCCGGGCCCGCTGCCTTCGGCCGGCCTTCCCCAGTCAGGCACCTACCAGGAGGAAATCCGGTCCCTCCCCAAGCAGGGCGCCCGCGATTTTCTGGTCCACGTGCCCTCGGGATACACCGGGAAACGGCCCTTTCCCCTGGTGGTGGTGCTGCACGGGGCCTTTAGCACGGCCAGGCTCACCGAGCGCTTGACGGGATTCAGCCGACTGGCGGATCGTGAGGGTTTCATCGTCGCCTACCCCAACGGATTCGGTTTTCTCGGTCTCTTCCAGCACTGGAATGCCGGGCATTGCTGCGGCTGGGCCATGAGGACAAGGCTTGACGATGTCGGGTTCGTGGCCGAGGTCATCAAGTTTCTGTCACTCCGTTTGCGGGTGGACAAGAGGCGAGTCTACTTGGTCGGATATTCCAATGGCGGCATGTTGGCCTATCGCTTCGCGGCCGAGCGGTCGGACCTGGTCGCCGCCGTGGCCGTGGTGGCCGGAACCGTGGGCAGCCGGGCGGCCGATGGCCGGCCGCAATGGTCGATGCCCCGGCCGAAGCGAATGGTGCCGGTCATTGCCTTCCACGGCCGACAGGACGACTCGGTGCCCTACGGCGGCGGCCGGAGTAGCAATGGTCTCCCGGTCCATTTTGTTTCGACACTGGATTCGGTCCTTTTCTGGGCCCGGTCCAACAGGTGTGCTTGGCTGCCGGGCACCGACATGCTCAACGGAGGACGCGTGCTGCGGTACTCGTGGTGCGCCAGCAGCCCGGCCCCGGTGATCTTGTTTACGCTCAGGGCTTGGGGCCACCAGTGGCCGGGTGGAACCGAGACCGCGAACCTGAAAGACGGTCTGAGATTTTTCGATGTCGCCCCAGTCATCTGGAGATTTGTGAGCAAGTACCGCCGCTGATGGGCCCCTGGTCAGGCCGAGGTGGTCCCGAACAAGTGAGCGACCCACAGTCCAAAGGGCGGCTCAACGTTGTTGACACCGCGATTGGAACAACATAGTGTTTGGATAACGTAGCCAATGGGAGTTTTACGTGGATGCTGACGAGGCCTTCGACTTGGTGAAAATGCATCTGGTCGACCACTTCGAGATACCGCCTGAAAAAATCACGCCGTCAGCCAACCTGTTCAAGGATCTGGATTTGGACAGTATTGACGCCCTGGACATGATCGCCCTCCTGGAGGCCAACCTGCGCGTAAAGGTGGACGAAGACGAGCTGAAAAAAATAAGAAAAGTCAAGGACGTGGTCAACTACATCCTGCGGCACCTGCCGGAATGAAAATGGAGCCGAGGATGTCGGCCTCATGGTTGCCGGGTCCGTCCTTTCCCGGATTTGCCAAAGACAATGATCGTCTTACCAGCGTCATCCGGGTCGACCCCGACTTGTTGTGGTTCTCCGGTCATTTCCCGGCCAGGCCCATTCTCCCCGGGGTGGCCTTATTGTTTTTTATCCAGGAAGTCATCAACAAGGCTTGGTCGGGAAGCGGACAACGCCTGGGCATCAGGCAACTCAAACGGATCAGATTCAGACACCTCGTGGAACCGGGCGCGGAGTTGAGCGTTTCCGTCTGGTCGCGGCCGTCGGCCGGACCCGACAACTTCGGTTTTGTCGTCGAGACCGACGGTGAGAAGGTTTGCGATGGATACTTCGCGGCGGACACGGTTCGGGATTGAGGGTCCGGTGATCGGTAAATCCGCATCGGCCACCCGGAGTTGGCGTGCGACCAGTCGACGTCGGATATAGGATTGTGTCCCGCGATCCCTCTCAGATCGAAGATCTCCTTCCCCACCGGGGACGGATGAAGCTTTTGGATCGGATCATCGAACTAAGCACCGAGAAAGCGGTCGTTTCGGTCCGCCCCAAGGATGACTGGCCCATGGCCGGCGAAGGGCATGTTCCGGCGCTGGTGCTGCTGGAGGTGGTGGCCCAGACCGCTGGTCTGGTCTGTTCGCTCAGGGTGGGCCTGGACGGGGAAGAGCCGCCCCTGGGTTACCTGGTCGGAGTCCGCACCGGAACCTTTTTCACGGATCGGGTCGAGATCGGGGCCGAGTTGACCTGCCGGGCTGAAATATCTTTTTTCATGGCGGGCTATGCCGTTCTCAAAGGCGAAGTCATTGCCGACGAAGAGGTCTTGTTTTCAGGAGAGGTGCAGCTGGTCGGCTCATGACCTTGGGCGATGGGGTGGCGAGATAGTCGGTCAGGCTTGGCCTGGCCAAGGGAGTCGTCAATGAGTGAGCCTCGAGTGGCCGTGGTCACGGGCGGGGGTCGAGGTTTGGGCAAGGCCATCAGCCTCGCCCTGGCCTCTAGCGGGTACTGGGTGGTCGTCAACTACAAGTCGAACCAGGAAGCGGCTGAACAGACCCTGGAATTGATCAGATCGTCCGGACCGGGCGGCGAGCTATTGCCCTTTGACGTCACCGACGCCCGGGAGGCCACATCTCATCTGAAAGGCCTCATCGGCCGTTTTTCCCGGGTGGAGGTCCTGGTCAACAACGCCGGGATTGCCGCTGACTCGGTCTTCGGCTTGATGTCGGCCGAGGAGTGGCGACGCGTGCTGGATACCACGCTCGACGGTTTCTTCAACTGCACCAAGCCCCTGCTGACCCACATGGTCAGTAACCGCCGGGGCTCGATCGTCAGCATGTCCTCCATCTCGGCCCTGGTCGGCAACCGCGGCCAAGCCAACTACGCCGCGGCCAAGGCGGGTATCATCGGCGCAACCCGGGCCTTGGCCTCTGAAGTGGCCCGATTGGGAGTCAGAGTGAATTGTGTCGCCCCGGGGGTCATCGAGACCGAAATGATCGGCGACCTTCCTCTTTCAGAGATCAAGAAGATGATCCCCATGGGCCGGCTCGGCAAGCCTGAGGAGGTGGCCGGGGTAGTGCGTTTTCTGTGCTCGGATGACGCCTCGTACGTCACCGGCCAAGTGATCTCAGTCAACGGCGGCATGTTGTAAATTGGAGCGAACTTGGCAGGGGAGTGCTGGCGTGCTTGACAAGAGGAGGTTAATGGGCCATGCCGCGGCTACGGGCGCAGGGATAATCCTGATTGTGGGCCTCGCCGGCCCACTCACTGTGTTTGCCCAAAAAGCGCCCGCCGCTCGACAGATCGACATCAAGACCATCTCCGCCCGGTTCGTTCAGATCAAGAGGCTGAAAATACTCAACCGCCCCCTGATCTCTAAAGGTCGTTTCTTCTTCAAGGCGCCCGACTCGATCAGATGGGAATACGTCTCACCCGTAAGAAGCGTTCTCATATTGAAAAATGGCACGGCTCGACGTTTCGTCTTTGCGGGCGGCAAATTCGTCAAGGACAAATCCTTCAGGGCCGAGACCGTGTCGGTCACAGTGGGAGAGATGAAGAACTGGCTAAGTGGCCGGATGGAGCACAGCCGGCTGTTCAAGGTCAAGCGCGTGTCGTCCGCCCCGGTCAGGCTCAGGTTGACGCCCAAGGACAAGCGCATGACCGCATTCATCCAGCGGGTCGAAATTACGTTTGGCCCCAAAACTGGCGTGGCCCAAAGAGTGGACATCATCGAGAGCCAAACCGCGGCGACTGCCATCGAGTTCAGGGACGTGACGATCAATGGGCCCTTGCCGGCTAAGATCTTCGAGAGGCCAAATTGATTCGACTGATAGTGGCGGCTATCCCAGTTGTTCTGACTGCCCTTGTGGCGTGCCAGGACCATCTGGCGATTATTACACCAGCGTCCGGGGACTGGCCGGTCAGCCGGTGCCGGTTACCTTTTCCCTCCGGGGCCTGGAAGATGGTTCACACCATGCAGGTCACAACACCCCTGGGTCCGGGTAGCCCCCTGGTTGCCGCGTCCCTGGCCGATCCGGCAAACGATCGGGTCAGGGCCGTACTCATGGCCCCCGAGGGAATCACGCTTCTTGACGCCACGTTCAGCGGCCGCCGGACCAGGGTGCATCGAGCCGTACCTCCTTTTGACCGGACCGAGTTCCGGCAGGGCCTCCTGCTTGATTATCGGCTGTTGTTTTTTGGGCCTCGGGGCAGACCGATCAAAATCGGTCGGGACCAAAGGGGCCGGATGGTCTGTCGATGGCGACAGGTCAATGATACCGTCACGGAGGTGGTACTTCCCAGGACAGGAGGCTGGATTATCCGCCTCTATTCACCACAGGGCATTCTGGAAAAACTCGTGGTCGCCAAAGGACCCGTTAAACGGGGCCTGGCCTCCTGGATGAAGCTCAAATCAATGGGCCCCGGCGGCTATTCCTTGGAGTTCAGATTATTACGCGTCAACTCGTTTTCGCCAATGGACAGGGACTTCGAGTTCTGACCGACCAGTGCTTGAACACTGATCCTGACCAGCCACTTGATGAAGATCAACCCATACTTCGACCCCTCGACACCCAATAAGGCCATCCCGGCCAGCCACACCAACCAGGACACCAAATAGGCGCCCGGACCGACAAGCGCCATCAAGGGCTCGCCTATCAGCAGGGCGATCAAGGAGAAAAGACCGGCGATGGGCCAACTGGCCAGCATGCTGATGCCGACCAGGATCATGCCCAGAACCATCCGAAACGTGGGCCTTTTCTTGAACGCGTCCAGGTTGGCCCGCTCCTCGACACAACGTCGCACAAAGGACGTCCTCAACAATCGCCATCCTAGACGTTGTCTTAGAGTCGGTTTGGATAGGTTGCCACCCGTATTTTGGGGTGGCTTGCCGGCGTCCGTCATCATCGCCAGTGAAGCCTTGATTACCGATGAGGTGCCTGATGCCGAGTCAGGTGGCGGCTCACCAGGAAATGGATCGAACCGATACCACTGGCAGGGGAAACGCCTGACCGTCGCTTCGAGGTCACTCGCGTATTGCTGGGCCGACTCCAAGATGGCCTTACCCCGTTCCGCTCTTGATTCGGGCTTCACGTGTCTGGGGGGAAGGATGACGTGTTGGTATCGCCCTCGCGCCAGGCGGCAAGTAAACATGGTTAGCAACGGGACTCGCGTGACCATGGCCAAAAAATGCGGAGTGGATGGAAACCAGATCTCGGTGTTCAGGAAACGCACCGGCACTGACCGGACCCCTGGCGACCAGAACATGTCCCCGGACGAGGATACCAGGCCTCCTTCACGCATGAACCTGACCATTTCGAGCATTTCCAATGGCGAGCCTTCATCCTCGTCAATCACCACGATTCTCAATCCCGCTTCGGTCATCTCTTTTTTCTGGAGACCGCTGAGCCGGTTCGCCGCCCGTTGTCCCATCAATATCATCATCCGGTTGCCCCGGCGACTCAGTAGATTGGCCGCCATTTCCCATGCCCCGAAATGGGACATCAAGACGATGCCTCCGTTTTCAGCAACCACCTGGTCCACGTACTCCGCGCCTTCGGTCGTCAATTCGACGCTACCCTTGGATTTCACCTTGATAGTGTCGGCCAGGATGTCCGCGAACAGGATGAATCGCCGCCAGGTGCAGAAGAAATGGTATATCCTTCCCCGCTGGGGATAAAGGGCTCGGTACAGATTGAGGCTCGCTTTCAACCGCGGTCGATGAAATAAATACCCGGTCGAAACAAGCCACCCTACCAGGCGGACGGGCCATGATCCCAACAGCCTGTTGGTTCGGAACAAGAGTTTGAGCATCAGCTCTCTAATCATCGATCCCGCCCACCAGGCACAC
The DNA here is from genome assembly GCA_018812395.1 of Pseudomonadota bacterium. Taxonomy (GTDB): domain Bacteria; phylum Desulfobacterota; class Desulfarculia; order Desulfarculales; family JAHJDS01; genus JAHJDS01. Next base: position 12,010 of record JAHJDS010000006.1, on the reverse strand, counting down.
TTATCCGATCATCAATCCCGGCCACGAACCAGGTTTCCTCCCGGTTGGGAGCCGTTGGCTCGACGATCATGACGGTCAGTCCCGCCCGTGAAAGGATGGCTTCGATCTCGGCCGCCGAACGGAAATAAACCGCCTGGCCTCGAAGCTTGGTCTTGAAATGTTCCAGTCGCCGCTGCCAGGCGACCCGACCCGCACCAGGAACCGTCAAGCGCATCACCAGACGACCGCCGGCAGCGAGTTTCACGACCATGTTGTCCAGGGTCAGCTTCAACTGATGATCGGTCAAATAGTGGGCCACGTCAAGAAACAGGATCGTCTCCACCCGGGCCGGATCAGCCGGCAAGTCGGGGGCTCGTCCGACCTCGACCCTGCCCCGTGGGGCCAGGACCCTCCCGGCCACTCCGGCACGTCCCGGATCCGGCTCGATGCCCCGAATCTCGAGGCTCGGATGAATGGTCATCAGCCAGGCCGCCTGGATTCCGTAGCCGCAACCAACATCCAAAACGGTCCCTTGGGCCGGGACAAAATCATACAGGCGCCCAAACATGGGATCGAGGGCGACCTTGAACCGGGCGAACATCCGCGTGTAGACGTCCAGGTAGCGATAGCGGCCCCTGGTCAAGGCGTTGTGCCTGGACGACCCGGGGGTGAGCTTCTCCGCAGGCCAGGGACGTGGCGCAAATATTCTCCTGAGCAGCGGCGGCAAGATGACAAATGAGCCCACCAGGCAATAACCGACACCAAGCATGGAGATTATGCCCGCACTCTGCAGAACGGCGTGTTGGGCCAGGGCCAGGGACAGCAGGCCGATAAGGGTTGAGCCTCCGGCCACGCCAACCGTTGTCATCACCGGTCCCAAAGACGACCCGCGATCTCCACCGAATCGCTGATAGGCCCTGACCAGAAAAAGACTGTAATCCACGCCCATGCCGAAAACGACCACGCCGAGCATCAAGGCCGGGATGTCCAGCGGGCGTCCCATGAGCTTCAAGGTGCCAAGGGTGGACACCAGGGCAAAGGCCAGCGGGACCAAAGATACGGCAATCAGTCTCAGGTCCAGGAAGAGCAAAACCAACAGAACCACCACCGCTGCGGCGATGAAGGCCAGCATGTGTCCGAATACCGAGGCCAGCAGGCTTCCCAGCCTTTTGGTAAACAGACCGGTGTCCAGAACCCTGAATCCGTTTTGGACCGCCCTCTCGTGGAAGGATGCGGCCTGATAGGCCGGTCCCGGCGTGACGGCCACCAGTTGAACGAAACCCCGCCCGCGTCGCGACTTAAAAATGCCCAGAATAGTGTCCAGTTCCCCCCAAGTGCCCCAGGTTGATGTTTTGGGGCGCTCCGTGGCCTGGATAAAGGGCCGCCACGCGGCTTCAGAATAGCCGTGTTTCTTGGCCGCCAGGGCGAGGGCTCTTTTCAGTTCTGTTCGACGGCCAGGCGTCCAGAACTCCTGCCAGGCCGCAAGGTTTCGTTTGAGGCGCAACGGTCCAGGCAACACCAGGAGGGGCGAATGCACGTTGGCCAAAGAACCGTGGTCAACTCCCGGTCAAGCCACCCAGCCAGACGATCGGTCTTGACTCCCATTTCCGGGCGGCTTTGAGCCTCGACGAAGAGGTAGGTCTGATGGAAGGCCTTTCTCCAGACCTTGGCCATCGTTTTTTCCGCCCCTTGAGTTGACTCAGTGACTGTATTCATCGCCTTCAGGTCGATGTGAAAAACCGGTTTGGCCAACACCAGCATGGTCAAGCCGAAAACCGAAAGGGCCACCACCGGGATCAAGCTTTTCTGTCTGGCCACGGCGGACAAAAAACGCTCGATGGGCAACCTGGCGGCACGCTTGGCCGGACTGATACCGAACAAGAGAAGCGGAAATACAGTGTGAACGATGGCAAAGGAGCAGGCCACCCCCAGTGCGGCGAAGAGGCCGATTTCCCAGAGTAAGGTGAATCCCGACAGCCCCATGGCCAAAAAGGCCCCGATGGTCGTGAGGACGGCGTAGAGACCGACCGCCCGGACCTTGGTCGCCGCCTCGAGGCTCGATGTGGGGGTGGTCCGGTCGAGAAACAAGAGATAGGCCACGGCGTGGTCAACGCTGATCGATATCAATGCCCCGCCGAAACCCAAGGCCAAGCCGGATATCTGATCCCGGATCAAGGAATAAACGAACAGGGCCAGGGCCGCCCCGAAGACCGCCGGCACCAGCGCCAACAATCCAATGAGGGGCCTGGGGAATGAAATGAGTAGCAATAAGGCGATACCGATTGTGGCCAGCAGGACGGCTCGCATGGCGTCCCGCCGGATGATCGTCTCGTTGTCCAGTGACGAACGGTAGGCCCCCACCGGAATAATTTTGAGGGACCGGCCGGTCGTCCGGCCGGCGGCCTTCCATTGGGCGGAGATGCGGTCAAGCAGGGCGGCAATTTTGCGGGCGACGTCAGTGTCTGTCCCGGCCGCCTTGGGTTCGGCCACGATCAGAAGGTGCTGGCGGTCACCAGACATGATCCGGCCCTTGTAAAGGCGACCGGACCCCAACGCGAACGTCTTGGCCAGCTTGGCCAGAATGATGTTCCTCAACCCTAACGGGTCCTTGGCGATCAGGGCGGTCTGGCCGACACCGGACAGGTCCCTGAGTAGCTTCAGGTTTGCGGCCATCCGGGCCTCGATGGCCACCGGGGTGAGGAGGGGCAATACTCTTTTAAGGAGGGTTCGTCGGTCGAAGAGTCCCGGCAGGTTGTCCACCACCCTTGAGACCAGCTTGGCAAAGGTTCCCTCGAGCGGGCCAAGGCCCACTTTTACAAAAAGACCGCTGGCCTCGAGCTGGCGTTCGATTCGCCCGGCGGCCTCGACCAGAAAATCAGGATCACTCTTGCTCCCGGTCAGACTCAAATCAACAAACACCTTGTCAAGGATCGGATGTCGTCCCATGACGTACAGGGTGTCGGCGACCACTTGGTCCGTTTTAGGCAAGATCCGGGCGAGATCGGAGGTGATGTTAAGACGCCTCAGGCCCCAGAAAAAAGCGGCCACAATCCCGGCCAGCACCAAGGTCACGATCGACCATCTGACTATCCCGCGCTCTGGGATAAAAGCCGTCATTTAATGGCCCCACAGACAGATGATCAACCTCGGCCGATTTGTCTTGATTCACGTCCTTGGCAGGTGAGACAGAGCCAAAGCCTTTTGGCAATCAGCCGGGAAAAAGTGCGCGTGTTCCGCCAGAAGTCCAGCCCGGGACGAAAATGGGACACCCGGTTTTCAGGCGGCTGATAGAAGACGCCGACCTCGGCCTCGGTCACCGGCAACCCATGCCACGCCGCCAAGACTAACACTTCCACCTCGAATTGGAACCGTCTCGATCGAACGCCCAGTTCAATGGTTTCAGGCAGGGGATACAGCCTGAATCCGGACTGGGAGTCCAAGACGGCCGGTCCGCCGGCCATCCGGACCCAAAAATTGGAGAAGCGACGCCCCCACTGACTGGTCCACGGCACGTTAGGAAGGTCCATCATGGTGCGGCGACCAACGACCAACGCCCTTTGACCAGGAGCTACAGCCTCCATCAACTTCTTGGCGTCCGGTACGAGATGCTGGCCGTCGGCGTCGAGGGTAATCGCCCATGATCCGACCTCGGCCGCAGCCCTGAATCCGGTCATCAAGGCCGCCCCCTTGCCCCTGTTTTCAGGATGCCTGAGCAGCTTGACCTGGGGCATGTGTTTCGGAAGCTCACCCAGGGGGGGATCCGACCCGTCATCCACCACGAAAACCGGCCGGCCAAAACGGCTCACCTGACTGACCACGTCCCACACCTGAGCATGGTGATTGTAGGCGGGGATCACGAAGGAGGCGTCCATTTGGGCAAACCACTCGCTTGCTTCGGGGCCCGACTCTCGCCCCGCCCGTGATGGAGTTTCGCCACCAACGTGGTCAGTCACTCAGAGCGGCCCTCATTTGTTGACTGACGGTTTTCGGTTATGTATTGAGCCAGCGTTCCAAAGTTGATCAACACCTTCTCACCTAACTCGCGGTTATCGATCAAGACCCCGTAATCACGATCGAGCATGAACACCATCTCCAGCATGTCGATTGAGTCCAGACCGAGCCCACCGTCAAAGAAGGGTGTTTTGGGGGTGATATCATTAGGGGATACGTCGAGCAATCCCAACAATTTGACCAACTTGGTAGCGATTTCAGCGACAAGCTTTTCCATTCGGCGACCCAATAGCGGTCCGGCACGTACCGGTCGGACTGAGTGAGGTCACGTAACGATGTTTTTGACAATTTTTTGTAGAAATACTACGATTCCGGCCAAGCCGTCAAGCCGGGGATATAAGTACGATTTAAATAGTTGTTCTTACCCTGTTGGGGTGCCTGACCAGGTGGAAGCCAGGAATGCCGCTAGTGGTCACGGATTTAGTCCGGCCCGGATCCATTACCTCGGCGTGGCGTTGTTGCTCCTGGCCTTGACGCTCCTGGTCTTGGGGTCCTGGCTGTTGTTCATTCCACTGGCCGCCCTAGCCCTGCTCGTCTTGGCGGCCCCCTTTTGGCCCCGGGCCCAGCTGTTTCTGCCCATCGTCTGTCACGGTCCGCGGCGAGGCGGCAAGGTGGCCCTGACCTTTGACGACGGGCCCGATCCGGAAACAACGCCCAAGCTATTGGACCTCTTGGACAAGCATTCCGTTTCGGCGGCCTTTTTTATCATCGGTGACAAGGCCGAGGCCCATCCAGATTTAATCAAGGCCATCCTGGCCCGTGGCCATGAAATCGGCAACCACTCCCAGACTCACGATCCGATCCTGATGCTGCGCCGCAAAAGAACTCTGCTCAAACAAATCGAGGCCTGCCAAAAGACCCTGGTCCGCTTTGGGATCGCCCCCCTGGCCTTTCGGCCGCCGGTGGGGATCACCAACCCCAGGCTGAGGCCAGTCATGAAGAGACTGGGCATGTATATCGTGGTTTTTGATTGTGCCGGTCGGGATGTCGGCAACCGGCGAGTCCAGGGTCTGGCCGACCGGATATTGCTCCGAGTTCGTCCCGGGTCGATCATCGTGTTTCACGATCGAAGGCCGGCCGAGGGAATCGCGGTTGAAGAATGGCTCGGGGAGGTCGAAACCGTGATCCGGGGCGTAAAGAATCGGGGCTTGCAGACGGTTTTATTATCGGAGTTGATTGGTCGACCGGTAATGGAACTATTTAGGAACGGACCAAACCCCAGTAACACGGAATCATGAATTGTTGAAGAATAAATCGACAAAGAGACTCAGAAATACATCTCCTTTTTATGTCTGGATGCTGACTATTGCCGTACGTTGTATGTGCATTGACAGCTGGGGGGGGAAACATGCTAAGAAAGCCCATTCCTGCGTTTTGTTTTGCGTTTCTTTGTGGGTGCTTGATCGGTTGTTCCATGTATGCAACGGACGACATAGCATCATATCTCGTCCCCTCAGACTTGTATAGGCGCTTCAGTACGAAATCAGTGAACTTGGCTTCAAAATCTCAATGCTCCTCACATCCGTCAATTAAGTTGGTAAATGCAGAAACTAGGACAGTAAAGTATCTGGTTTGGGACGAACGTGCGACAGAAATTAGTATTATACCTAAGACGTTAGTACGTGACATCATAGCCTACCTTAAAGACGGTTTTGAGAAATCAAACATTAAGGTAGACTCCAGTTCCAGTAAGACGATCTATGTTTTTCTGGACTACGCCAGAATGCTAAATCGTATCGGTTCGTGGGCCTGGGGGGGAGTGGTTCGAATAAAGATATCTATTCCAGAACTACGCCGCTCTAAGATATACAAAGGCAAGGGATGGACAATCGGTTCAATTTATCGCGGCACAGCTTACGCGATCCACGAAATCGTAACGCAAATTATTAATGACCCAGATATCCAAAATTACATACTATGCCGAACACCGACCAAAAGGTAAAGTAATTTGCGGCCTAGCCCCACGTGATGAGAGGCGCCCAATCGCTTCTCTCTCACGATGAACAGAGTCTCTAGCGCCTGACCCTGGCCCGTGCAAAGGCAGACCTGAACCGGGGGTCGGAAAACACCGTTTCCACCATCCTGGTCACCATCCGGTAGGCCCGACGCTCCTGATTGGCCGCGGTCCGCCCCTCGCCGCGCAAGGGTGGCTGGGTGACGGTATATACCTTCCTGAAAATAGTGAGCCCGCGTCTTTGCACCACAACTCGAAAATGGAACCTGACATCAGTCATCGACAAGGTCGTAATTCTGACCGCCGGTACCCATGGGTCAGGATTCGCGGGCAAGGAAACCAGCATACCCAAGCCACGTAAGGCCTTGGCGATCATGCTGTGGAAATACCGCTCCAAGGTCGGCTCACATTGATAGGTAAAATCGTCCTGAGGACTGTAATAATAGAATATGGACGTGTCCAGGGCGGTATTGACCACCCACATCAAGTAGATTCGTTTGCCCCGGTAATATCCCAGGTCGGCAGTGAAATGAGGCGTGTACCTCGAGGTGTCCACGAAGACCTTGGTGCCTCTCACCCCGCAGCCGTTAAGCAATAAGGAAGCGACCACCAAACCCGCCACCAAAATGCCAACACCGAACTTTCTGGCCATGACTACCTCCTGGTCGAGGTCGACTAAAACCAATAGTTCTCAGATCACAAGAATGAGGAACCACAACTCCGTGGTTCGCCTACACCTTCGTAAAAATCAGCGACGTGTTCACCCCGCCAAAGGCGAAGTTGTTGTTCATGGCGGTCGAGAAATCAAACTGGCGTGGCTCGCCGATGACGTGGTCCAGAGGCGCCAGTTCAGGGTCGGGTTTGTCCAGATTTCTAGTCGGCGCCACAAATCCGTGGGTCATCATCAGAATGGTGGCCACCGATTCAATGGCGCCGCTTGCCCCCAGGGTGTGTCCCATTTGTCCTTTCAAGCTGCTTATCGGCACGTTCGGCCCCAAAACCTGCCAAGACCCCTCGGCCTCGGCCAGGTCACCGGTCTCGGTGGCCGTGGCGTGGGCATTGATGTATTCAATCCGGTCAGCCGAAAGGGCGGCGTCCTTCAAGGCCGTCTGGATCACCTCGGCTATTCCGGCCGCGTCGGAGTGGGTCAAGTGGTTGCCGTTGCAATTGGTCCCGTAGCCGACCACCTCGGCCCAAATCCTGGCCCCACGCTTTCGGGCCCTTTCGTATTCCTCCAGGACCAGACAGCCCGCTCCCTCGCCGACGACCAGGCCGTCCCGCTCGGCGTCAAAGGGGCGGGGCGTGAGATGTGGGCGATCATTATAACGAGTCGAGGTGGCCCGCATGACGTCGAAAATGCCGGCGTGGCTGAAATGCATTTCCTCGGCGCCGCCGGTAATCATCACCTCTGCCTGGCCGTATTTGATCGCCTGATAGCCGAACCCCACTCCTTGGGAGCCGGACGTGCAGGCCGTACACGAGGCGATCTCCGGGCCTCGGGCGCCGAACATGACCGCCAAATTGGCGGCGCAGGTGTGGGCCATGAATTTCAAATAGGTTGAAGACAACAGTCCGGAAAAGCCGCCATTGACCAACATGTGATTGGAGAAATCGACCAAGGCGGTCGTACTTCCCTGGGTCGAGCCGAAAGACACGCCGCACGCCGGTGAGGCGATGACGTCCTCAACAAGACCGGAATCGGCCACCGCGTCCATGGCCGCCAAGGCGGACAGGATTCCAATGCGACCCATACTTCGGCGATGGCGCCGGAGGATGATCTTTTCATCGATCTCGCCTTCGCAAACGCCAGCCACGCGGGTCCCCAAATCCTTGACTTGGTCCCACTCCGGCATGGCCTTAACCCCCGACCGGCCGTCTTTCAGGGCCTCGATGAAGTCTTCTGGAGTGTCGCCGATGGGGCTTCTGAGCCCCATGCCCACGACCACCACGCGTCTACCTTTTAGCATGAAGAACGTCCTCTCTATGACAGATGTCCTCCGCCACACCGATCCGGACGGTATTACCCGACATTCACCTTCTGATCGTGCGAAGGACTGGCGAGGCCAGAGTGCACCCCTGGCAGGGGCAATCCCAACTCCCGCCGGTAGCGGTTTTCAAGTTCCTTGGCCAATGAGCGCTCTTCACCTTTGGCCGGGGGCGGAATTGGTTCCAGGTATTCAATTATAAGTCGAGATACTTCCCAGGACGGATAATACCATTTGGAGCCCTTGGGCATGAACGCTGGATAGTTCTTGATCAACACGGGTTGGACAGCAACTTGGGCCTTTCTGGCCATCTTGAAGGCGCCGGCGTGGAAAGATCTCAGGTCGCCTACCGGCGACCTAGTCCCTTCCGGAAAGAGCATGAACTTCTGTCCGGACCGTAACTGCTTGATGGCCCTCATCAGTGAATCAAGGGGGCTGATTGCCTCGAAATCAGGGGACAGGACGTAACCCGAGGCCTTGAATATGGGTCCCAACGGCAATTGCCTCGAGAGGTCCACTTTGACCAGAACGCTCATTTTGGGTATATCGCGAATCAAAAACAAGATGTCAAAGAGTCCGGGATGGTTGGCGACGATCACACCGGGACCGTCATATGGTTTTCCCTTGGAGCGCTCAGCGCGAAGAAGCCCTCCGGCCCGCAGAAGCACGAGCCAAAGTGAAAATAAACGACGATGAACCGCCTGCATCCGGTCCGGGTCATGCCCTCTTTTACGCTCGATGATCTTGATCACCGGCAAGACAAAAAGCACCTCGAAAACAATGCCCAACAAAAAGGCGGAGAACATCCAACCCATGTAGTTGCCCTTGAACAGGCGCACCAGCACTATACCTATTTGACGCATCGTCTGTCCAAAGGAGGCTGACCCTCAATCCAATGTCGGCACATAGGCTATCGCCCAAGTGCCCGGCCCACAATGCACCCCAGTGGTGAAAGACAGGGGCCGAACCAGGACCTCCGCCATCGGGAACTGAGATTCGATCCTGGGCTGGACTTCGCTAATCAACCGGTCCTGGTTGTCGGTGTACTGGAGCAGGATGGTCGCCTCATCTCTCAGCGACAGATCTTCCCGCATTTTCTGGAGAGCGAAACCAACTTGATCCTTTGGCTTGCGGACGACGCCGACCTTGGCCGCACCGTCCGCGGCCGGAGTCACTATCGGCTTGACTCCGAACATGTCGGCCATGAAAGCGCCCGCCTTGGACATTCGCCCCCCAGCGGCCAGATAATGCAGTTTGTCAAGGAAGATGTACTCGTGGCTAGCCTGTATAGTCCGGTGGGCGAAATCAACCAATATGTCCGGCTCCGTCTCCACCATGGCCCGCCTGGCAGTAAGAAGTGCCGACAGGCCCAACCGCCCCGAGGCAGTGCCGGTGTCGATGACGATTAACTTTCCGTGTGAATCGTTCCCCCTCTTCCAGTCCATGACCACTTCGTAGTTTCCAGTGTACACTGATCCGACACACAGATAAAGAACATAATCGGACATGGATAATGACTTTTCATAATGCTGGTGACGCTCGAACACGGACGCCTGTGAGGTGGACGCCGGGACCCCCTGACGCATGGGCCGGTACAGATCGGCCGGGTCGAGCCTGGTTTCCGGCACGCTGATGGAGGCAAGATTAATGTAGCTGTCTAAAAGCAAAATCCCCAACTCACGGGCATCGGCCCGGGTCACCGATCCAGCGGCGTCGGTCATGATATGAACTTTTTGTCGAGGCCTTTTCGTGGTAAAGGTCCGCGCCTGCTCTCCCATGTCGTCAACCGACGAGTGCACTATGTGACCAAGCGACTTGAGGGCCTCGATCATCTCGAACTCGGAATCAGCATGCATGTGGATCTTGAGCAGCTCACCATCACGAATAGTCACCACCTCCCGCCCCAGTCTTGACAATGTGTCCACCGGGTCCGGGTCTTCCGCCTCAATCACAACGTCCAGACAGTACCCATGGCTGAAGCTGCCCTGCCAGTCGGGGTTAATGTTGAGGCTGTCCTTGAAGCGCTCGGCGATGGGCCAGAAGGACGACTCCTGGCCTATTAGCGAGTTGAACAGTCCGTCACAGAAAATGAACATCCCCAGAGCGCCGGCGTCGACCACCCCGGCCGATCGAAGCTCGGGTAGCTGCTCGGTGGTGCTCAAAACACTCGTCTCCAGATCGGTCAGGACAGCCGTTACCCACTCGGTTCCCGGTCGGTCGTGGTGCTTCTCAAGAGATTCAACCGCGGCGTCGAACAGACTCAACATTGTCCCCGGCTTGGCCTCATACACCGCCTTATAGGCCAGGTCCCGGCCACGGCTAAACCGGGCCACCACGCCGTTACCGTCGTTGGTGGCGAAAAAACCTGATAGAAACCTTGAGGCAATGTTGCCTGAATTTCCCCGGGCGGCGAGCAACAGTTCCTTGGTCAGGGCCCTGAGATCGCTCCCTGGGTCCCTGATCGGCGTGAGGCTGATAACCAGGTTCCTTCCGGTGTCGCCATCAGGTACGGGAAAGACGTTTATTCGGTCCAGGACGTCTGACCATGCTGCAACGCGGGCAAAGCCAACACTGAGGGCCCTGGCCCACTTCACGTCCATTCTTAGGTCTCTCCCAGGGCGATTCGAATCTTTTCGGGAATCACCAGTTCCAAAGACATGTCCGACGCCTTCACCGCCGCCTGCTCGCTCCTACCTCTAGCGCACACAATGTTGTCGGCAGCAAGGACTATTTCAAAATCAATCACTATTTTCACTTTAGCTTCAACTAGTTGGGCACGGCTCATAAACTCGTCATTATACCTTAAGGGATGAATATATTTCACAGATGTCTTAATAATAGGAAAGACATAACCTGTTTTTTGGAAGTAGTCAAACAGGTCCAGACCTTGTTGCTTGAACAAGGCATCGCGGGCCAACTCGAAGTATTTGAGGTAGTTGCCGTGCCAGACCACCCGTAATGGGTCCAGATCGTGAAAAGGAACCTCTAGACGGAGTTCACATTTTGGTTTAGATCGTACTTCCATGATCAACCCGTATCAATTGTGAGAACCTCCAGATAAGTATTTTATATCAATAATTATTTTATTAACTGACCTCTCTGCAGAGCGCCCTTGCTGCGTCATCCAGGACGAGGTCAAAATAGCACCTGACCATACTCTTATGCAACCCTGAAATCAACCCGACTCTCCGCCATCCGTAGCCTGAATCCCTGGGGGATCACCTGCCTCGAGTTTTTTTACCTATGGATTGACTTAAGGGGGACTGTTTTGGCACTCTAGGAATTAGTCCGGTGGGGCTTTGCTGGGATTCACGGTGCCTCGACCAATCACGTCACTAGTGGAGGCTTTCAATGATTAGGTGGTTGTTTTTCTTGGTGGTGGGTTTCTCGTTGACGGTTTTACCGGTTACGGGATGCGAGTGGGCCGGCAGGGTGACTGGCAAGACGGTCAAGGGCGTTGAGCGGGGCGTTAAAAAGGCAGCCGATAAGGTGGATCATGGGGTGAAAAAATTTGAGAAGGGATACCAGGGTGGGCGGAAGTAGACTTTCTGATTAAGCCGCTAACCTTCGGTGCCATGCCAGACATTGTCAGCTAAAATATTGGCCTACCGTTACTTATTGAACTACAAACGGGCCACACCGAGGGGATGATGACCAGGACGCATCTTGAAACTCTCCCTGGTCCGTTAAAGTTCAGTCATGTGCCATCGACCATTGTCGACCGGGTTACCAGGAGATTCAAGGTGGTTGCCATTTAGCCACAGTCTCCGCCGAGGCCAGCCGGTCGAGGTATGGCCCCCCTATATTGACTCCCTCCAGCTTGCATCAAGTCAAGATAATGGCCCACTCGATTGACTCAGGGCTTCTTAGACGGTCTCCAACGAAGTGAGGATTAGACAAGCTGATCATATCTTGAAAGGATCAGGCTGGCACGAGAGTCTAGTCCTGAGAGATATATACTGAGAGAGCGTTGCAAAATAGTTTCCCGATGCCGGGCGTTTTATGATATAAATTATCAACCAATTCAGGAGGATAATCCTTGTATCGCCGGGATCGGGACCAGTTGGATTTTTACGACGCC
>JAHJDS010000084.1 GCA_018812395.1 Pseudomonadota bacterium | reverse complement strand
TTCCAGGAACCGACGAGCTGGATTGACAAATAAAAAGCCGATCCACCAGGGACAAACATGATCTTTCATGGCCAGCCTTTACAGCAACGAGGGGGTGCGTCTTAAATAATAACGTCAGAATATAGACCGCGTTGGTTACAAAAATCAAACGGCGGGGCAGGACCGGCCGGCGACCAACCGGGTTCGTGCTGGGCCGCGGCCGACTGGTTGATATCATGCCAGATTACCGCCCCTGAAATAAGTTGACATAATATATCTTATCGGACTATGGCCCCAAGGGCCGGCCGGATGAGACTGACTGGACAACCCGGGCGCCATGATTTATGGTTAGATCAATCTGGCTGCACCCGGAGGAATATACGTGGCTGACCAGGACAGACCGAGCGCCGATAGTCCGGCCCAGGACCAGCCCTCTCCGGGCATGGTTCAGGCCAAGGAACTGTATTTGTCTCACCAGCCCGCTCAGGGCAACATGGTCCTGCTCAAGAGAGACGACGAGGCGACCGAGTATCTGTTGATGTTCGTCGGCGACGCCGAGTTCGCGGCCATTGCCCAGGAGAAAGGCCTGCTTCAGGTGCCCCGGCCGCTGACCCATTCGACCTATCTCGAGATCTTCAAGAACGCGCCCATTGAATTCTTGCGGGTCGAGATCTACGACCAGCGGGACAACGCCTTTATTGCCAACGTCTACGTCAAGGAAAATGGACGGATCCGGGTGATCGACTCCCGCCCCAGCGACGCGGTCTGTCTGGCCCTGCGGGTTGAAATGCCGATCTACGTCAACCCGAAGCTACTCCGGGGTGATGACAAGGCCGCGGAAAGCGAGGTCTTGAGGGAATTCACCAAGAAGGTCAAGTTTTGATGGCACCCGGTCCGAGTAAAAGATAGAATCCAATTTAAGTAAATCTAGTATTAACCTGGTTTACTTGGTCATATTAGATATATCGAATCTAAAGCAACGTCTAGGTTTAACTTTCGGCCTCAGGCCTCTCCCGGACTTTGCCCCCCCTTCCCCTCTGACCCCGGATCGTCCCCGCGGCCCCGGCCCGACGCCTCGCCCACCCGGTAGAGGGCCAGTCTGGTCAAGGCCGGGCCGACGACCTCGAACACGACCGTGGCCCCGATGACCACCGGGATGATCGACTCCCTGAGTTCCGGGAAGCGATGCACGGCCATCAGGGCCGCGCCCAGGGCCACGCCGGCCTGGGGCATCAGGGCCGCGCCCAGCCAGCGCCGGATATTTTTGTCCGCGCCACAGGCCAGAGAGCCCGCCCAGATGCCGACAAAACGGCCGACCGCCCGCCAGCCCACGTAACCCAGGCCCACCAGGCCCACGGCCGGCAGGGACTTGACGTTCAGGGACGCCCCGGACAGGACGAAAAAGAGGATCATGAACGGCCACTCGATGCCCTCGATGGCGTGGAACGGACGGGTATGGTGCGCGGCCAGGTTGGCCACGACGATGCCCATGACCATGGCCGAGAGCAGGAAGGAGACCTTGAGCCACAGGGCCAGGCCGCCGCACAAAAAGACCAGGGCCAGGGCCTCGACCATGGTCGGCTCGCCCGGCTTGATGCGGCCGGTCAAGAAGGCCATGGGCAGGCCCAGGGCCAGGCCGAGGCCGATGGCCCCGCCCACGTCCCACAGGCCCATCAACAAGGCGGCCCAGCCGAAACCGTGGCCGCTGACCACCTGGGCCCCGGCCAGGAGCAGACTGAAGGCCAGCAAACCCCACAGGTCGTCCACGGCCACCACCCCCAGCAGGGTCTTTGAAAAGCGGCCTTCGGCCCGGAGTTCGTGGACCACGTCGCTCGTCGCCGCCGGGTCGGTGGCCGGGGCGATTCCGGCCAGGATCAGGGCCAGCTCGATGGTGACCCCCAGGGCGATCAGTCCGGCCCAGACCACCACCGCCGTGCCGATCACCAATCCCAGGGACAAGGCGATGACCTGGCGGCCGTAAGTTTTGAGGAAATCCCGCGTAATCCGTTCCCCGAGCAGGAAGCCGACCATGACCAGGGCCATGTCGGTCACCGCCGGGAACCAGGCCCGGTGAAGGTCGGGCAGAAGGTCGAGCACCGAGGGGCCGACCAGAAAACCGAAGAGCAGGAGAAAGGTCACCCGGGGCAGCGGGGTCTTGCGTCCCAGCCAGTCGGTGACATAGCCCACCAGCAGCAGGCTGCCCAACATCAGAAGCGTCGTCCCCGGTCGTTCCATGGCCCTTCCCCGGTCCGTCGTGCCGCGTCCACTGTATCACGGACCTCCCCGGCGTGGCCAGGGGCCTGCTTGCGCGCCTTGCCCGACCGGGGGGCGTTGTGGCACAATGACCCTAACGGCCGGACGCCGCCTCGCGCTGTTGGATTCCGGCCTTCAAGAGATCGTCAATTCTAGGGAGAGGGAAAATGAAACGTCTGATCGTCACGGCCATACTCATCTGTCTGACGGCCGTCCCGGCCATTTCCCTGGCCAACAGTTCGTTGATTGTCCCGGGCGGATTTCTGGTCAGCTCCGTGCACTCGCGGTGCGTCAGTTACGCCCGGATCGCCGTCGGGCACAACGCGGCCAACCAGAGCCACCGGTGCCGGTTTTCCGGGGCCGCCTGGTCGTCGAGCGTCGCCCATCACTATCGATGGTGCCGGAGCGTGAACGCCAATGGGGCCGTGCTGGCCCAGGCGCATCGTAACCGAGCCATGGCCC
>JAHJDS010000083.1 GCA_018812395.1 Pseudomonadota bacterium | reverse complement strand
TTCGCCGCCGTCAGCCTGGCGGCCGGCGACGCGCCGATTACCACGGCCGTCAAAAAGGGGGACCTGGCCAAGACCATGGCCATCTTGAAGGCGAATCCCCAGGCGGTCAAACAGCGGGACCATTGGGACCGCACGCCGTTGCACTGGGCCGCCCGCACCGGCCGGGTCAAGGCCGCCGAGGCGCTCCTGGCCGCCGGGGCGGACCCCAACGCCGTGAACAAGGACGGCGAGACGCCCCTCCATGAGGCCGCCTTTCAGGGTCAGATTCAAGTCTCCGTCCTGCTCCTGGCCAAGGGGGCCAACGTCAACGCCGTGAGCAAGAGCCACACCACCGCCCTGCACTATGCCGTGGGTCTGGGAAACGCCGCCCTGGCCAAATTGCTGGTCGCCCGGGGCGCGAACGTGACCATCAAGAACCAGGCCGGGGTGACCCCGATCGACCTGGCGCAAAAGGCCCGCAAGAATGACCTGGCCAAGTACATGCTGGCCCACGCCCGACAGACCAAGGTCGCCGCCCAGCCGCCGCCCAAAACAGTCACCGGCAGCGGGACCCCGCCGCCGACCAAGCCGGCCGTCGCCCCCAAACCGGCCGTCGCCCCCAAGCCGGCCGTCACCCCCAAGCCCGCGGCCGTGGCCCCCGCCAAGCCCGTGGTCAAGACGACCAACCCGGCCGATCTGCTGCCGCCCGGGGCCATGGCCTACATCGTGGTTCGCGACCTGGGCCGGGTCTGGGACGCGGTCGGCAAATCCAAGTGGTGGGCCTCGCTGATCGGGCAACTGAAGTCCGAGCCCCAGACGGCCGCCATGCTGACCGCCTTCCTGGCCAGGTGGAAGAAGAAGACTGGCCTCGAATTCAACCGGAAAAACGTGATGGGTCTGGTCGGCCGGCGGGTGGTCATCGGCCTGTACCGCATAAAAAAGGAGCCCACGCCCATCGCGGCCTGTCAACTGGCCGCCGGCTTTGACTTCGACAAATTCCTCGGACACCTGTACCGGGGCAAAAAGGACGCCAAGGTCTCCCGGTTGACCGTCCGGGGCCGGAAGGTCACGCTGGTTGTCGAAAAGAAGAAGCCGACCTACTTCTTCGTCACCCCCCAGGGGCTGGTGTTCTTCTCCCCGGACCGGACGCTGATCGAGGCGGTCATCGCCCGCCTGATCGGTCAGGCCCGGGACAAGCTCTCGGCCGGGGAGGACTACAAGGCCCTGGTCCGGGAAGGGCTGGCCAAGAACCACTTCGGCATGTACGTGGCCTTTCCGGCCGCGGGCCCGCCGCCCAAGGGCCGCGGGGTCGCTCTCTGGAATAACGCCCGGCGCATGGTGGTGATGTCCGACCTGGTGACCTGGCGCCTGTCCATCGACCTCAAGCCCGGGAAGAACAAGTTCCGGGAGCAGTTCAGCCGGTTGTTCACCGGGGCCTCGGGTCCGGCCCATGACCGGCTGCTGCCCGCCTCGCCGCTGATCTTCCTCGGACTGAACGGAATCGACCTCGGACGGCAGGTATCGGACTTGGCGGTCAGGTGGCCCAAGTCCGTCGCCAAGGCCCAACCGTTCGTCCAGGCCATGGGCTACCAGACCGTCAAGGACTTGCTGGCCGCCCTGGGCGACAAGGCCTCCCTTGGCGTCTTCGGCGTGCCCCGGAGCGGTCTGCCCATTCCCCAGGTCCTGTTGCTCATCAACGGCCAAAATCAAAAGGCCGCCACCGGCCTGGTCGCCGGGCTGTTCAAGATGCTGGTCGCCAAGCAAATCCTGCCGCCGGGCTCGGTCACCGTCAAGAAGGTCGGCGGAGGCGAGTTGCGCTCCACCGTCGTCCCCCTGGTGGGGCAGGTGGGTGTCACCAGCGTCGGACCCGCGATCCTGGTCAGCAATCATCTGGCCTACCTGACCGCCCGGTTGCGGAAACCGGCGGCGGTCAAGCCCGCGTCCAACTGGGCCGAGGCCCGGAAAGCGGCGGCCGGCTCCCAGATGTTTCTGTTCATCGACGCCACCCGGGTGCTCCAGCTCCTGCCCGAGGTCTACCTCCGGCTGGGCCTGACCGGCAAGGGGCCGAAGATGGCCGAACTGCTGCCGATCATCGATTTGGCCTCGGTGCTCCGGTACCTGACCTGTGCGGCCGACTGGGACGGCAAACAGCGCCTGAGCATGACCCTCAAGGTGGCCCTCCAGGACCACCAGGTGACCAAAAAGCTGAGCGCCAAGACCCTGGCCGCCCTGGCCAAGGTCTTGACCGGCGCGCTCAAATAGGGGGCGACCCGGGAGGGCGACTTCATCCGGCCGGGCCCCGGCCCAGGGGCGCTTTCCTCCCCGGCACGACGGCCTTTTGAAAAGACCTGAACGGTGCGGCCGCGGGCCGCGGCCAACAAGGGGTGTCACCGTGCGGCCATCCGCTTCCCCAGGGCTGAAGGCGGGGCTGGTCCTCGCGGCCCTGGCGCTCGTCGTCTGGGGCCCTGGCGTTCAGGGGGCCAAGGCCGCCCGGGGAGACATCTTCCGGGCCATCGAAGACGGCGACTTGGAGTGGGCCCAGGCCATCGTCGGCGCCGATCGGGGGGCCGTCCGCCGACCGGACGGGCGCGGCGAGACGCCGTTGCACTGGGCGGCCCAGATGGGCCGACTCAGGATCGCCGCGTTTCTGGTGAAACGGGGCGCCAAGGTCTCGACCCGCAACAAATACCGCCAGCAGCCGATACACATGGCCGTCTGGTCGCCGAAGGTGCTGGTCTTTCTGATCAAGATGGGGGCCGACCCGAACGCCCGGGACATCGACCGGCTGACGCCGCTTCACTGGGCGGCCTGGCTGGGCCGGACGCTCAGCGTCAAGCTCCTCCTCAGACACGGCGCCCGAACCGGACTCAAGGACGCCGAGGGCCGGACACCCTTGGACCTGGCCCGTCAAAACGGACACCAGCGGGTGGTCAAGTTGATCGAGGCCCATCGGGCGCGTCGACCCGCCCCGGCCGGTCGTCAGCGGCCCCGGCCATAGCGAGGGATGATGCTCGAGCCGGAGAGATCCACGTACCGTTGGCGGTCGCTGATCGCGGCCGGACTGTCTCTGGCGCTGGCCGTGTCGGCGACGGGTTGTACCAGCCGGCCCGATCCCAAGGCGATCTCCTCCGCCCTGACCATCAAGGCGGTCAAGGCGGTCAAACGGGACGATATGCAGACGGCCCTCAAGCTCCTGCATGAGGCCATCTACCTCAATCGCGACAACAACGTCGCCCGGCTGGCCCGGGCCAATATATTGCTCCTGCACCAGGAATACGAAAAGGCCCTGGCCGACTATGACCGGGTCCTCCAGGTCCACAAGCGCTCGATACCGGCCTACTACGGCCGCGGGATCTGCCACTATTCCCTCCGGGACTACCGTCGCGCCCGGGATGATTTCGACCGGGTCATCGAACTCAATCCGGAATACGCCGAGGCCTATCTCGGTCGGGCCAAGACCTACGAAAGGCTGGGGATGAAGGACCTGGCCGAACGGGACATGCGGCGCTACCGGCGCCTGCGCACGGACTAGACCGAACGAGAGTCGGCTGAACCGCATCGGGGCCAGGATGGGCATCAGAAGGGACAGACCGGGTATCAGGGGCCGTTGCCTGCTGGCGGCGGCCCTTTTCCTGGTCGGGTGCGTGCCGCCCGAGCCGCCGCCCAACGAGGCGGCGGTGGCCTCGCTGGCCCTGTTCGCCGCGGTCCGGTCGGGTGACCTGACCCGGGTCAAACAAGTGGTCGCCGACGAGCCCCGGGCGGTGGGGATCAGGGACGCCAGGCTGGGGGTGACCGCCCTGCATTGGGCGGTGTGGCACGACCGGCCGAAGTCGGCCGCCTTTCTCCTGGCCAAGGGGGCCAAGATCGACGCCGGTGACCGCCGGGGGCGAACGCCGCTGCACGTGGCCGTCTTTCGCGACCGGGTGGGGATGATCGCCTTCCTGCTGGCCCGGGGCGCCCCGGTCAACAAGGGGGATACCAGCGGCAACACGGCCTTGTATCTGGCCGCTTTTATGGGACGGGAAAGAGCGGCCCGGGCGCTTATCAAAGGCGGGGCCGAGGTGAACGCCCCTGACCGGCGCGGGGACACGCCCCTGCACGCCGCCGCCTGGCGGGGACAGGGGGGGATGGTCGAACTGCTCGTCTCCCGGGGCGCCCGGATCGGGGCCCGGGACAAACGGGGCGCCACGCCCCTGCACCTGGCCGCCTACGCCGGTCACGCCCGGGTGGCGGCCTGGCTGCTGGCCAAGGGGGCCAGAGTCAACGCCCGGGACATGAACGGCCACACGCCCCTGGACGCGGCCCGGGCCAAGGGCCACGCCCGGGTGGTCAGGCTGCTGTCCCGAAAAGGCGGTCGCCGCGGGGAGCGGGACAACATCTTCGCCGCGGTCCGGTCCGGTAGCCTGGGCCGAGTCAGGCG
>JAHJDS010000082.1 GCA_018812395.1 Pseudomonadota bacterium | reverse complement strand
GTCCAGGGCGTCAAATAGTTGACGACAGCGGCCTCCGACGGTCCGCTTCCCATTGCCCCCGATCACTCCCCGACCGTCGAAGGTCGGAAAATTTGTCCCTCGTTTTCCGAAGAGGCCCCTGTCAGAGACCAAAAGTCCCCTGACCGGCCCGGAGCCAGGTTCCTAACCGGCTAAAATATTTATTATTGACCGCCCCCCTCGCTTTTTCCATGGTTGGTCCGCCAATTGCAATCGTCCCTGGCCCAGAGACCGTGACAAGTCCCCCTCACACCAGGGAAATGACCGTGGCCCTCCCCACCGCCGCCCCGGCCCAGACCATTTTGCCGGCCGTTCCGATGAACCCCTGGTCACGCCCGGCGTTCGACTTCTCCTTCGGCCACTATGGCCCGAGCGTCGCCGCCTCGGCGGCGATGACGACCCTTGCCGGGGACGGGGCCTACCAGACATTCATCGAGCTATGGCGGTTCTACCTGGACACCGGGTTCATCTACCCGGCCAAGATGGACCTGATCCGGCCCTATCTGGCCGAAATCTTCGACACCGGCGTCAGGCTGGCCGCCTGCGGCGAGGACATCGGCAAGACGTGCCTGGCCCACGACCGGGGCGCCATCATGAACTCCCTGGTCCTGACCCGGTTCTATCCCCACACCTGGCTGATCCACCACATGGCCAGCCGGCAAAACCCGGCGGGCATGGTGACACTGCTGCTTCGGAACGTGGCCTGGCTCCTGGACAAACCCGAGGTGAAATACGCCCGGTTCTACTGGCGACCCGAGAACAAGCGGGTCAACGCGCTGTTCCGGGGCCTCCAACGGTCCTTCCACAAGGGCGGCGCCGAGATTTCCCTGCTCAAGACCCTGGCCTATCATCATCTGAATATACCGGCGGTGATGGCCAGGCTGGATCCGGCGGAACCGACCATCTCCGTCAGTCCGGTCACCCCGATGTCCCACCTGGAAATTTCGGCCCGGCTCAAACAGGGCCTCGGTCAGGCGGACTACGAGGTGGAGGCGTTGGCCCCCCGGACGCTGACCCTGTCCGGTCTCGACGACCTGTATCGCGGCCACGGCCTGGAGCGGACGAGAACCCTTTTCGCCGCCCGCCGGGCCGGCAAACTGCTGGGGATCGCCCTGGCCGAGAACTCGTCGCTGGGGCTGAACCTGTCTTTCTACCTCAACACCTTCAAGATCGTGATGGTCGAGACCGGGCTCTCGGCGGCCGACAAACGGGCCGTGGTTCACGGGCTTCTCCGGGAGGTCTGCCGCTACTACCGCCGCCAGGGCCGCGACTTCGTGGTCGCCCTGGCCGATCCGACCCTGGACGCCCACCTGACCGAGTTGGGTTTCTCGTCGGTCAAGCAATACAATTGTCTGTCCCTGTCCAAGACCCCGGACCGCGACACCGCCCTCCGGTTCATCAGCCGATACTACCAGCGCAAGACGCGGACCCCGAAAGTGCAAAACGCCCTCCAGGCCGGGATGAGGATGGTCACCGGTGCCGGGACCGGCGGCCAGGCGGAGGTGGTCGGGGTGAAGGAAATGGAAGAGGCCGTCAAGGTGGGCCGGCTCTCCTGGGGCGGCGACTCGACAGAAAAAACCGGTCGCCTTCCCTGACAGCCCCTTCCAAGAGGGAGGATGTCATCGGGTCATCTTGAGTTCGGTCGCCGTTGGCTCTCCGTTTGTCTTTCGCGCCCGGCCCTTTGGTTCGCCCCGTCGTTGGCGTCGGGTCGAACCTCGCCTTCCGGGTCTCACTTGACCAGGACCACGTGCCCGGCCCGGGAGCCGAAATTACCGCCGCCGGGTTTCCCGCCTTGGATGTTCCCCGTGGTGAAGTAGCCCGAGATGGTCTTGCTGGGCGCGGCCGAGGCGGCGGTGACGACAAAGGTGGTGAAGCCGACCACCCTCATGTCCTGGATGAACTTGGGGTCGCCCTCGACGATGGGCAGCACCACGTGCCACTCCCCGCCGTGGTCGTTCACCTGATTCTGCATGTAGGTGAAGATGTTGTTGGACATGTTGCCGTTGTAGACCCGCAGCATGTCCCCGACCTTGACCGCCGGGATGGGCAGGGTGCCGTCGAGATAGTCGGTCACCAGGGCGTTGCCCCCGCCGGGCTCGAAAAAGGTGCTCCAGCCCGAGTTGTCCTCGCCGTCGGCGTGAAACTGGAGGATGTCCGTGCCGGTGACGTAGGCGTCCTGGTGCACCAGCAGCGGCAGGGTCACCGTGCCCTCGGGCACCGAGCCGACGTAGCCCACATAGGCGATGGCCTGGGCGCTGACGTTGACCGTGCTCACCCCGACCACCGAGCCGAAGAACAACTGGATCGGCCCGTTGGACGTCTGGTCACGTCTGACGATGACCTTGACCGCGTTGATCTGGTCGACCGCGCCCCCGGCGGTGAAGGTCTTGTTGGCGGCGTCCCAGACCCCGACCACCACGTCGCCCGAGGCCACGGTCAGGGGGATGTCGGGGTTGCCGGTGGAGGTGTTTTGCTGGGCCCACGTCCCGGCCGCCTCGGTCGCGACCGAGGTGACCTCGGTCAGCGTCAGGCTGCCCCCCTGCTCATTGTAGAGTTGAACCAGGCGCAAGGCCGCGGCCAGGGCGGCGGCGTCGGCCGCCTTTTGAACCTCGGCCCGGGTGCTGAAGACGTATCCCAGATCCACCGCCAGGGCCCCCATGCCGAGCATGGCCATCAGGAACAGCGCGACCATGATCGTGCTGCTCCCTCGCCGTTCTTTCAGGAATCGCCATAGCGCCCGCATGGCCTCTTCCTCACTTTATGAAATAATCCGTTTACCGACCCGGTCGGGGGAAGCCTTCCCGGCCGTCCGGGACCGGACCGGTCCCCAAAAAATGTCTTGCTGATTTAAACTATAAACGGAAGTCAAGGCCGGCCACAATCGGGGCTATTACCAGGTTGGCTCAGGAAAAATACCGCATCCGGCCGAGGAAATCGCCTAGAACAAACTATTTTTATTAATTAATAATCTTTAGGTGACGAGGGCGTCAATCATCGACCGAGGTCAGGCCGTCGCGGATGGCGTACTTGGTCAGGCCGGCCACGCTGTGGATGTCGAGCTTGTCCATGATCTGGCGGCGATGGGCCTCGACGGTCTTGGGGCTGACGTCCAGGGCGCCGGCGATTTCCTTTGAGGTCCGGCCCTCGGCCAAAAGCTGCAACACCTCCCGTTCCCGGTCGGTCAGGACCGAACCCTCGGCCTCGCCCCTCCGGCGGGGTTTGACGCGAAAGTCGGCGATGACGATGTCGGCCACGGGCGGGCTGAGGTATGATTGTCCGGCGGCCACGGCCCGCACGGCCCGGACGACCTCGTCGATGGCCGACTCCTTGAGCAGGTAGCCGGCCGCCCCGGCCTCGAGCATCCGGGTGACGTAGCGTTTGTCCGAGTGCATGGACAGGGCGATGACCCGGGTGTCCGGGCAGTCGGCGCCGATCTTGCGGGCGGCCTCGATGCCGTTGAGATCGGGCATGGTGATGTCCATGATGACCACGTCGGGGCCCAGTTCCCGGCAGACCCTCACCCCGTCGCGGCCGTTGTCGGCCTCGGCGACCACGTGGAGGTCCCCCTCCTTTTCCATGACGCTCCGGAGACCGTCGCGGACGATCTGATGGTCGTCGACGATGACGATCCGTACGCTCACCGGTCAGTCTCCCTGTTCCATGGACGCCGTCTCCAGGGGGGCGGTCAGCCTGACGGTGGAGCCGACGCCGGGCGTGGATTCCACCTCGCAGGTCCCGCCGAAATGGGCCAGCCTTTCCCGAATGCTGAACAGACCCATGCCCCCGGCCTTGACGGCCCGGGTCCAGACGTCGGAGGAGTCAAAGCCCCGGCCGTCGTCAATGACCTCGACCCGGATGTGGCCCTGGTGGCGGTGCATGGTCACCTCGACCCGAGTCGCCCCGGCGTGCTTGACCGCGTTGTGCAACAGCTCGCCCACGCTGCGAAACAGGACCACCCGGATGTTGTCGGACAGCGGCTTGGGCCGCCGATCGTCGATGAGCTTGACCTCGAGATGGTGTTCGGCCTCGATCTTTTCGACCAGCCATTCCATGGCCGCCTCGAAGCCCAGTTCGTAAAGGATCGGCGTGCCCAACTCCCCGGTCAGCGACCGGGTTACCCGGAGGGTCTTGTCGATGACCTGGCCGATCTCCTCCAGGCGTTCGGCCTGCTCGCCGCCGGGCGCCTGCTCGAGGGCCTTCAGCTTGAGCTTGACTTCGAACAGATTGCGGCCCACCCGGTCATGGAGGTCGACGGCGATGCGGTGTCTCTCCCGCTCCTCGGCCAGGGACATCTCCGAGGCCAGGGACCTCAGTTGCCTCTGGAAGCCTTCCAGGACATCGAGCATCTGGTTGATTTCCTCGGCCAGGCGGGATAGCTCGTCCCGGCCCGCCAGCTCGACCCGGTCCGAGATGTCGCCGCTCAGGCCGATCCGGGTAAGGTCCCGCCCCAGTTTGGCCACCCGGGCCACGAGGAAGTTGTTGAGGAAGAGGAGCATCATTAAACAGACCAGGACGCCGGTGCCCGAGAAGAAGACGAGTAGGTAGACCACCGTCCGCCGTCCCTGGAGCCAGATGTCCCGGGGGGTGACGACCTCGATCAGGGCCACCGGACGGCCCTTGACGTCCTTGAGTAAGGCGTAGCCGGTGGTGAATTCGCCGCCCAGGTGGCGGATGTAGATCTTGCCGCCGGCGGTCAAGAACCGGAGGGCCCGCCGCTGATCCGACTTGAGCCCGGGGCCGGTCAGCCTGATCCGGACCGTGGCCTGGGCCAGGTTGGCCAGGCGCCGGACCAGCCCTTTGTCCAAATAACGACCCATCATCAACGCGCCCCGCACCGGCCCTTGATCTTCACTGGTCAGGATCGGCCACGAGACGATCAGCATCAGGGTCTTTTCCAGTCGGATCAGCCCCCGAATCCCGTCCTTGAGACCAAAGGGGCCGGCCAGGGACGCCCGGCCCGTCAGGTAGGGGGGCAGGGCCTGGGGCACGGTCGACCTTTTGTTGGCCACCAGGTCGTAGGCCCGGGCGAAGACCCGTCGACCGGAGTTATCGACGATGATCAACAACGACGTTTTAAGGGTCTTGAAGGTGCCGTCCGGGACGTTCTTGGTGATATAGTCGGCATTTTTGTCCTTGACGAACCGATAGGTGGCGTCCCAGGCGGCCCAGTCCTGGACGATGTTCTGCAACGATTCCAACTCCGCATTCAAAACGCCCAGCATCCGCTCCACGGTCCGCCGGGCGTTCTGCCTTTCCAACCGGGCGAAGCTGGGCATCAGGATCCACCCCGCCGAAAAGAGGACGATCATGATGATCCCGGCCATGGTCGTGCCGAAAACGAGCACGGCTTTGGCGCGAAGGGTCATAACCCCGACTCCCGGAGGGCTGGTTGATCCGGCCCGTCGGTCACCCCTGGCGGGCAAGTCGACGGCACGCCGGCCTGGGGCCGAGTCTGGCCGCCAAGGCCCCGGTCCTTTCTCTTGTCTCCGAGGCCGACCCGGAATCGACCACCGGCCCCAATCATCGCCCGCAGCGGCAAAGCCGGTACTTCACGCCGCACACCCCTGACCGGGAACAGGGTGTCCAGATGATTCTGGTCCTGACCTGGGGATGACACGTGCCTCTCAGATAGGTACACCGCCAATGAACCGGGACCCGCCACCGGCATCGGGACCCGGGCCGGCATCTCCGCCTTTTAAAACCGGTTCTGCACTTCAAGCGGCACAGGACCTGACAGACCTTGACCTCTGGGCCCGAGGGGGTGAGAGTCGTCGTGGCGGCCTGGTCCGAGACGGCCGGCGGGGCGGCCCAGGCGCCGGCGACCAAGACCAGGCTCGCGGCGGCCATGACCCAAAGCAGCATCAGTCTCTTCATTTTCCTCCCTCCGAATCAATACCGGTTTCACAAAAAAGGCATCCCCCCCCCGCTGGTCGCGGACCGAGGCGGACCGGCGGGGACGCCTTTCCCGTCAACGACCGGAGGGCGCGTCAGGTCGGGGAGACCAAAGCGATGACCGCGAGCGGATGCCGACCGGCCGGCCGCCGCGGGAAATTCGCCGTAATTGTGCGGACATCATCTCACGATGGCCCGATTTTGGTCAACTGGTTATTGTCCATTTCAGGCCTGAGTATCACGGGTTAGACCCCTCACCCCCTCACGGGCGGTCAAGGCCTCGTTTATAAAAAAACCCCGCCGGTGACGTGACCGGGCGGGGCCCGCGCCGCACTTTGAAGGCGCGCGGCGATGGACCCGGCGCCGGGATCAGCGGCCGTGGCGGCGGCGGCACCGCCATTCGCAGCGTTGCTTGCAATCGCCGTAGCAGTCCCCTCCGCCCGGGCAGAACACCGGTCCCGGCTGACAGATGGTCTGCCCGTCGCGGCAGACGCCGCGGTGACAGGTCGTGCCCTTGTAGCACTGCTGGGGACCACGTTGGCAGTTGTAGCGACGGTGGCAATAGCGGTAACATACGTTCTGACACCGTTGCCGGCAAAACCCGGTCACCCGGGAAACCGGAGTCCAGTCGCCCGCTTCGATCGAGGCCGGGCCGACGATTCGGTCCCCGGCTGGGGCCGACCCGGCCGGCCCGGCCATGGCGAGGGTGACCATGGCGGTTATTAAGAGCAGTCCGATGACAATCATGCGCTTCATGGGCCATCACTCCCGAGCCAGAGGTGGTTTTCTCGAGCAAGATCCGCCCCGGTTCACTTTCGGAAAGCCCGCCGGAGGGGGTGACCTTTTTATTTTCCGGACAGTTCCATTATACTGGGTTTGACCGGGTCGCGGTCAAACGGTCGCCGGCGACAAAGGAGGGGTGATGATCGGGAGCGCGGAAGTGATGTTCGCCGACACCGCGGCCGGCCTGGGGGCGGCGGTGTTCGATGTCCTGGAACACTTCGGCGGGACCGAGGCCCTCCTCAAATCCAGCCGGGACGTATACCTCAAGGTCAACGCCGTGGACCTGAAGCCGTATTCGTTCACCGACCCGGAGGTGGTCCGGCAGGTAATCCTTTACTTCCTGGAGGGCGGCGCCCGCCGGGTGTACGTGCTCGACAACTGCACCCAGGGCAACTTCACCCGTTTGGTGTTCAAGGGGACCGGCCTGACCAAGGTCTGCCGGGAGACGGGGGCCGTGCCCGTCTTTCTGGACGAGACCGGGGCGGTGCCGGTGTTCCTGGAGGGCGTCCGGGGTTTCGTCGACATCTCGTCCTTTGTGTACCAGCGCCTGATCGAGGACGCGGACCGCAATCTCCACGTCTCCCTGCCCAAGCTCAAGACCCACTCCATGACCGGGGTGACCCTCTCCCTCAAGAATCAGTTCGGCCTGGTCCACCAGCACAGCCGGATCGCGGACCACAACTTCCGGCTCCACCAGAAGCTGGCCGACCTGTACCGGATCGTCCGGCCGGACTTCGTCCTGGTGGACGGACTGGTCGCCACCAACCACGGGCACTACATGGCCGAGCGCCACCAGGCCGAGTGCGTCGTGCCCCTCGACTGCCTGATCGGCGGTCTTGACCCGCTGGCCGTGGACGCGGTGGGGGCGGCCTTTCTGGGATTCGAGGTCGCGGACGTGCCCCACCTGGCCCTGGCGGCGGCGACGGGCCCGGGCCGGGCGGACCTGGCCCACATCAGGATCGTCAACGACCACTTGTTCACGGCGCGTCGGCAACAGCTGACCCACCACCTCCTGGACCGCTTCCCGCCGGACCTCGCCATCATCCGCGGCCGGGAGCGCTGCTGCGACGAGGGCTGCCGCCGCAACACCGAGACCGTGGCCCAGGTCATCCACGCCGACCACGCCGGCCGTGGCGGCTTCACCATCGTCCTGGGCCGCGGCGCGGACCCGGCCCGGGTGGCGGCCATCCGTGGCCCGGTCCATCTGGCCGGGGACTGCGCCGTGGACGAGTGGGGCCGGGAACTGGTCGGGCGCCTGGGCCGGCGCCGGGTGACCATGAGCCGGGGCTGCAACGACCTGGCCCAGACAATCAAGGGCCTCTGCCGCCAGATGGGAGTCCATCCGCTGAAGCTGGCCGCGCTCAACCCGGTCAGTTCCCTGGCGGCCCTGATCGCCGCCAGGGCCAAGGGCACCCGGGCCAACATCGTCCCCTTGTGGTAGGTCGCCGCTTTTTTTAGCCGAAAAACTCCCGGACCGGTCACACTCGGCCCAGCCGCCGGGTCCAATCAGTCGGAGGCAATTTATGGAAGGAGTTTCCGAAGACCTGGTGACCAGGGCCCAGAACGGCGAGCGGGCCGCCCTGGAGGAAATCGTCCGACGGATCCAGGACCGGGTCTACGGCCTGGCGCTGAAGATGCTGTTCAACACGGCCGACGCCGAGGACGCGGCCCAGGAGATCCTGATCAAGGTCGTCACCCGGCTGGGCGGCTTCGAGGGCCGAAGTCGGTTCGAGACCTGGGTCTACCGCGTCGCGGCCAATCACCTGCTCACGGTCCGCAAGAGCCGGTCCGAGCGCCTGGAGATGACCCTGGAAAGATACACCGCCGAGATCGACCGGGCCGTGGCCTACGCCTGGACCGACACCGAGGCCGAGGCCTACCAGGGACTGGTCGTCGAGGAGATAAGGCTCAGCTGCCTAAACGGCCTGCTCCTCTGCCTGGACCGGGATCAGCGCCTGGCCTTTATCCTGGGCGATATGCTCGAGCTGGACAGCGGCCAGGGGGCCGAGGTCCTGGACATCACCCCGGCCGCGTTTCGCAAGCGCCTGTCCCGGGCCCGAACCCGCCTCAAGAATTTTTTGGGCCACAAGTGCGGCCTGATGAATCCGGACAACCCCTGCCGCTGCGCCCAGGCGGCCGGTTACGACCTCAAGTCCCGCTGGATCAATCCCGACCGGTTGCGTTTCGCCGCCCATCCGGCCCGGACCCCGGCCGACAAGAAAACACTGGCCCGGCTGCCGGAGCTGGAGGAGATGGCCCGGATGCTGGCCCTGCTCCGCTGCCAGCCGGATTACGTCACCCCGCGGGACTTTGTCCGGGAACTCAGGGACGTGGTCAACGCCGGACGCCCGGGACAGGCCGCCCGGGGGTAAAACATGGAGGAAAGCGAGATGAGCGTCAACGACCAGACCTGGCAATTCATGCAGCACCATCTGGGCTACTCGGACGAAGAGATGAAACTCTTCCGGGAAGACCCGCGCAACGAGGAGATCCTGGCCAAGACCCCGGAGTTGATGAACAAGACCATCGTCCTCGAGGTGATAAAGTCCCACGGCTGTAACAGTCAGCACAAGGTGGGCGACAGGATTTACTTCGACGTCGCCGGCAACCTGCTGACCAAATTGAATCCCAAGCGGGTGTGCTTGTTCGCCCTGGCCAATATCGTCCCGGGGGTGTTCGCCGCCGGCGAGTTGATGTACGCCGGGGTGGACCCCAATAAGATGCTCTTTAAGCGGGCCTCGTGTTTTGACGTGGGGTTGCGCTGCGGCGGCTGGGGACAGATCGTCATGGAGATCAAGGTCGAGGACCGGCAGAAATAGACGCCGGGCCGGTTCGCGGGCCGCATTCGAGTAACCATTGATCCCTTGGCTCGACTAAAAAAAATTTGTTCTCTCTCCCGGGACGGCCCGACCTGGTGGCGGGTCAGGCCGCCCCGTCCCTTCCGATGTCTGCCCCTGAATCCCGTCCGCCCCGTCTGTCCAGGCATCATGTCCCCGCCGGGATATCGAAGCCTCGTCACGAACCCTCATGAATAATCCGGGTTAGGAATCGCTCGGACGCTGAGGCTCCAGTAGGGCGTCAACGTCCACCTCGGCTTCGAACAGGTCGGCCAGAAGATCGTACTGCTGATCCTTGAAGGCCGCGTAATCTAAAGCCGGACCAATCATCGCCTCACCCCTTACCCAGGCCAGGAGCGCCGCCCGCAAGGCGTCGTTGTCCAAAACACCATGTAAATAAGTCCCCACCACCCGGCCGTCAAGGCTGACCTGGCCGTCCGGCGCTTCCACCGCCCGGCCCAGGGACGAGACCAGGTGAAATGCCGGCCGGGACGGCCCCGTCGCTGTGGTCCGGCCCATGTGGATCTCGTAGCCCGACACCTCGCCGGGCGCGGCGGAGGGGAGGTCCGGGGCGGCCCGGGCTTTGATCCGGGTGGTCGTCTTGTGGCCGGACATGGTCGTCTTGACCGGCAACAGCCCCAGCCCCTCGGCCTCGCCGGACGGCCCTTCGACGCCGGCCGGGTCGGCGACAATGGCCCCCAGGATCTGATACCCGCCGCACAGGCCCAGCACCCGGCCGCCCAGGGCGTGCCACGACCCGATAGCCTGGAACAGCCCGCTTTTTTTCAGACCACGCAGCGCGGCCAGGGTGTTCTTGGTCCCGGGCAGGATGAGCAGGTCCAGGCCGGCCAGTTCCTGGGGCCGGTCGATCCACCTGACCTCGACGCCGTCCTCCACGGCCAGGGCGTCCACGTCGGTGTAGTTGCTGATGTTTTCCAGGCGAATCACGCCCACCCGGGACACGCCCGGCGAGGCCCGCAGTTCGCCGCGCTCCAGGGCCACGCCGTCCTCCTGGGGCAGGCGGATGTGATCGAAGTAGGGCAGGAGCCCCAGGACCGGTTTGCCCGTCTTCTTTTCCAGCCAGGCCAGGCCGTCCTGGAAGAGACCGGGGTCGCCCCGGAACTTGTTGACGATCACCCCGGTAATCAGGCGGCGCTCGGTGGGGGCCATCAGGCCGAGCGTGCCGACGATCTGAGCGAAAATACCGCCGGCGTCGATGTCGCCGACCAAAAGGGCCTTGGCCCCGGCCCGGCGGGCCATGGCCAGGTTCACCAGATCGAATTTCTTGAGGTTGACCTCGGCGCAGGAACCGGCGCCCTCGAGGACGATGAGTTGGTGCCGGTCATGCAATCGCCTGAACGCGGCCATGACCCGGCGCGTCAGGCGGGGCTTCATTTTATAGTAATCGGCCGCCGGGAAGTCGCCCAAGACCCGGCCCTCGACGATCACTTGGGAGACGGCCTGGCCGGTCGGTTTGATCAGAATGGGGTTCATGTCCACGTGGGGGGCCTGGCGGGCGGCCTCGGCCTGGGTGATCTGGGCCCGGCCCATCTCGCCGCCCTCGGGGGTGATCCCGGCGTTGAGGGCCATGTTCTGGGCCTTGAACGGGGCGACGTCCAGGCCGCGGCGGGCGTAGGCGCGGCATAGGGCCGCGGCGATGACGCTCTTGCCCACGTGGGAGCCGGTGCCCACGACCATGATCGGCCGGTATTTCATCCGCCCTCCGCTTGGCGGCGCCCTCTCGACGCCGGGACAGTATACGCGGTCCGGCCCGGCGACGCCAGCAACACCTCGTCGTCGCCCCGACGTTGACAGGCCGCCGCCGGACGGACACAATGGGACTAAACGGACCTTCAGGAGGTTTCCGGCCGTGGCCACCACCGCTCGCGACGTCATGACCACCCACTTCCGGACCCTCCGGCCGGAGATGACCATTCACCAGGCCGTGGGGGCGTTCGAGGCGGCCAGCGCCGAGGCCGGGGTGCCGGTCTTCGGCATGGTCGTCGTCGATGAGGACGACCATTTGGTCGGCATGCTGTCCATGTACGACATTCTGCTCCTGCTCCGACCCAAGCACATCCACCTCTGGGGCGAACTCCGCGAGATCGACACCACCGGCCTGGTGACCGAGACCGTGCGCCGGACGAAGACGGTTCAGGTGGGCGACATCATGACCACCGACGTCGTCACCGTCCCCCCCGACACCCACGTATTCAAGGTCCTGGACATCATGATCTCCCGGCACATCCGCCGCATCCCGGTGGTCGAGGAGGACCGGATGCTGGGGATGGCCCTCATCTCGCGGGTCTTTCGGGTGCTGTGCCTGAGGATGGTCGATTCCGAGTAGCGAGGATGAGACCCATGAAGTCCGCCCCGGCGGGAACGGGCGTGCTGAGCGGCCTTTTGGTCAAGGACGCCATGAGCCGCCACGTGTCCACCCTGGATCGGGACGCGCCGATCGGCCGGGCCATCGGCCGCCTGATCAAGCACAAGCTGGGCGCGCTGCTCATCATCGACGCGGACAGGCACGCCGTGGGCGTGGTCTCGAAGTCGGATCTGGTGGCGGCCTACTACGCCCATCTGCCCCTGGACACGCCGGCCTGGGGGGTGATGTTCACCGAGCCGATGATCTGTGGTCAGGACGAGCCGCTGGACGCGGCCCTGGCCGTCATGCGCGACGCCGAAATCCACCGCCTCTACGTCACCGCCCAGGAGGGCGGGCCGGTGGTGGGGGTCCTGGCCTACACCGACGTCGTCGGACTGCTGTACCGCCTCTGCCGGCACTGCGAGCGCTCCCGGTTCGACCCCCCGTCCGGGCCGGGGGATGACGAGGCCCTGACGGTCAAGGAGGTGATGAGCCCCGGCGTGAACGCCAGTCGGGACTCGGACAGCCTGGCCGAGGTGATGGAGGGCCTCTCGGCCGGCGGCCTGGCCGCGGCGCTGATCGTGGGCCCCGACGGCCGGCCGCGTGGGGTGGTGTCCAAGACCGATTTGATCCTGGCCTACCGGCACGGTCTGCCGGTCAGCGTCCCGGCGGGCCGGGTGATGAGCGCGCCGGCCCAGGTCTGCGACCTGGGCGAGCCCCTCCTGGCGGCGGTCCACCGGATGATCTTTCCCGACGTCCACCGCCTGTTCGTCCGGGACCCCGACCGGGCGGAAATCGTCGGCGTGGTGTCCCTGTCCGACGTCCTCCGTTTCCGCTCCGGGTCCTGCCGGGCCTGCCGGAGCGCCCGGATCGAGATCGAGCCCGTCGCCTGACGGACGCCGGGCACGGCTTGTCTTTGGACCGAAAATTTGTCATGTTGACCAAGACTCTTTGACCAGAGGGGATGAGCATGAGCGACATCAGGTACGGGCTCGAGGGCAAGGTGGTGGTGGTCACCGGCGGCAGCCGGGGCATCGGTCTGGAGACGGCCCGCCGTCTGGTCGAGGAACGGGCCAAGGTGGTCATCTGCGCCCGCAAGCAAGAGGGGCTGGACGCGGCCGTCGCCGACCTGGGCGCCGGCAACGTCACGGCCGTGGCCGCCCACGTGGCCAAGCCCGATCAGGTCGAGGCCCTGTTCAAGGCGGTCATGGACCGGCACGGCCGGATCGACGTTCTGATCAACAACGTCGGCATGAACATCATGACCGGCGCGGTGGTCGACACCGATCCCGGGCTGTGGAACAAGATCATCGATACCAACCTGACCGGCACCTTCCTCTGTTCCCGCCGGGCGGCCCAGGAGATGCGCCGGCAAAAGGCGGGCAAGATCGTCACCGTGTCCTCCGTCGCCGGCCGTCGGGCCGCGCCGGCCATGGGCGTCTACGGTATTGCCAAGGCGGCCATGGAGATGCTGACCAAGGTCTTGGCCGCCGAGCTGGCCTCGGACAACATCCAGGTCAACGCCGTGGCCCCGGCCATGGTCAAGACAGACTTCTCGAAGCCGTTTTGGGGCAACCCGGCACTGCACGATGAACTGGTCAAAAAAATTCCCCTGGGCCGGCTGGCCGAGTCCATCGACGTGGTCCACCCCATCCTGTTTTTGGCCGGCCGGGCCTCGGACTACATCACCGGCCAGACCCTGGTCGTGGACGGCGGGGCCACGGTCGTCTGACGGACCGGTTTCGTATTTCGGGGACATTGCCGCCACGAGGCGCTCGAACCGGGCCGGCCGCTCTCAAATCAAGCGGGCCGGCCCGGCCGATTCCGGCAGGTCGTCAGACGAACGGCCGCCCCCCTCTTAAATATGGGGGCGCGGCCGCGCGATGGACCACAACGGGTAAAAACGGGCGTGGGGACGATTCAACCAGCGGCAGTAACGGTCAATTCTTGATGGTAAAGCGATAGACGCAGTCCTCGCCCGCCACCTTGAGGCACCGGCCCAGGGGGGGCGTCATCTCGAAGTCCACGCCCAGGGCCTCGGGCCAGGCGCCCACCCGGGCGAAGATGCCGCAGTCGTAGTGCTCGGCCACACCGGCCCGGACCACGTTCTGGTGGGCGAAACAGCGCTCGACCCGGACCTCGAACGAGTCCGGACCGGTCTTGACCACCTGGTAGTCCATCAGGTTCGGTCCGACCAGGCCGATAAAGGTCTCCTGGAGCAGGATGAGGTCTTCCACGGTTCGGGGCCGGGACAGGTCCAAGGCCTTGGCCAGACGCTTGGCCTCGACCAGGCCCACGGCGTGGGCCGCCACTTGATTGAGGCGGCCGGCCGCTTCCAGGCCGTACTCTTGGGCCACGGCCATGAACCACCGGGCGTCGTGGGACATCCAACATTTGACCAGCAGGTCCTGGACCTGTCCGGCCGACAACCGGTCCAGCATGGCTTGGCCCCGGGCCTGGAACTCGGGTCGGAGATCCACCTCTTCCTCGGCCATATCTTGTCTCCCGGCTAGAGCTTGGGCGGCGGGATGACCTCCGCCCGGCCAACGGCCACGGTCTCGCCCTTTTGATTGGTCCAGGTCAGGTCCAGGCGCACCCGTTTCTTTTCCTCGATCTTTTCGGCGATGGTGGCCGTGGCGGTGATGGTGTCGCCGAAAAAGGTCGGCGCCTTGAACCGGGTGGTGATCTCGACCAGGACCGTACCCAGGCCCGGCATCCTGGTCCCCAGCACCGGGGCGATCAGGCACTGGGGCAGGGCGCCGTGGGCAATGCGCGTCCCGAACGGGGTCAGCTTGGCGAACTCCTCGTTGACGTGCATCGGGTTGAAGTCGCCGCTGATGCCGGCGAACAAATAGACGTCGGTCTCGGTGATGGTCTTGGTAAAGGAGTCCGTCATCCCGACTTCGAGTTGATCGTAGGTGTAGCCCAGCTTTATATCCATACCCTTCTCCATCGTTCTTGACGTTGTCCGGCTCCGGCCTGGTTCAGATACCGGCCGGCCTCTTCCGCGGACCGCTCATCGATTTTTCCAGACCGGCTCCCGTTTTTGCAGAAAGGCCAGCATGCCTTCCTTGGCGTCCTCGGTGGCCACGACCTCGCCCAGCTGTCGGCACAAGAAATCCAAGGCGTCGTCCAGACCCATGTCCTCGATCTCGGCCACGGCCCGCCGGCCCATGGTCAGGGCCAGGGGCCCCTTGGCGGTGATCCTCGCCAGGGTCTCGTCCACCGCGGCGTCGAACTCCTCGGCCGAAATAGTCCGGGTGATGAGCCCCATGGCCTCGGCCTCGGCCGCCGGGTACATCCGGGCGGTGTAGACCATCTCCCGGGCCTTCATCCGGCCCACGGTCCGGAAGAGGAGCGCCGCGACCATCATCGGAAACAACCCGACGTTGACCTCGGGCGTGCCGAACCGGGTCCCCTCTCGGGCGTAGACGATGTCGCAGGCCAGCATCAGCCCCAGGCCCCCGGCCACGCAGTGGCCGTTGACCTTGGCCACCAGGACCTTGGAAAAGCGGGCCATCCGTTTGAGCAGCCCGGCGTACTTGGCCGCTCCGGCCTGGATCTCCTGGCCGACCATGGTCGTGCCCAGATCGGCCCCGGCGCAAAAGACCTTGTCCCCGGCGCCGGTGACGCCGACCACCCGGACGGAATCGTCCTCCTGGATCTGATCCAGGTACTCATGCCAGGCGTCGATCATCTCCAGGCTGATCGAGTTGCGTTTCTCCGGCCGGTTGATGGTCAGCCAGGCGACGTTGCCTCTAACCTCGAAAAGAAGGTCATCACTCATTTTCGCCCTCCGGTTCTATCTCGACCAGGACGTCTCCCGGCATTACCTTGGCCTCGACGGCGGTGTTGATCCGGGTCACCAGGCCGTCGTAGGGCGCCGCCAGGGTCGATTCCATCTTCATGGCGCTGACCACGATCAGCCCCTGCCCCTTGGTCACCCGGTCGCCTTCGGCCACCAGGATGCGGACGACCACGGCCGGCATGGGCGGCGTCACCTCGCCGGGCCCCTCGTCGGGTCCGGCGGCCCGACCCCGGCGGCGGGGCGCGGCGTCGGCGTCCCGGACCAGACAGGTCCGGCCGTTGATGAAGATTTGCTTGCCCTCTTCGGTGCGGGCGACAAAGACGTTGAGCGCCCGCCCGTCGACCACCAGCCGCCAGTGTCCCTCGGCCACCAGTTCGTAGTCCACCCGGACCGACGCCTCCCCGATGCGGACCCGGGCGCTACTCTCGCCCGGTTGGACCTCGACGTCCATGGGCGTGATTTCGCCCCCCAGTTCCAGCCGATATTCCACCACCGCCCTCCTGGTTTAGCAGGCTGCCCTTAAACAGCCTGCTGGGCGGGACATGGATGTCCCGCCAAATCGCGCCGACTTTTAAGTCGAGCGATTTGGCCGAGTTGGCAAAACCGCGCTTTTGCCAACTGGGCGTTGAAAAAGTCATGGACGACTTTTTCAACAGCCTGTTAGATCGTCCAGCGGCCCAGGCTTTGCCAGGGGGTGGGCCAGCCGCGGGGCTGATCCCCGCCCGTCGGGCGGGCCGCGGGCCGCAGTTCGTCGATGACAAAGGCCATCCGGGCCACATCGGCCTCGGGCGCCGAGGGCCGCCACGCTGTAAAATGGCGTTCGATGAAATCGGTCCGGGTCTCGCCCTCCCGGAAAGGGGCGGACTCAATCACGTCCAGCAGAAAAGGAACCGTCGTCTCGATCCCCAGCACCGCGTAGCCGCCCAGGGCCCGGACCATCCGTTGCCGGGCCGCCTCCCGGTCGTGGGCCCAGACGATCAGCTTGCTGAGGATGGGGTCGTACTCCACGGGCACGGTGAAGCCCTCATAAATGCCCGAGTCCACCCGGACGCCGGGACCGACCGGCTCCCGCAGCAGGGTGATCTTTCCGGGCGAGGGGAAGAATTGTTCGGCCGGGTCCTCGGCGTAGATCCGGCACTCGATGGCGTGGCCCCGGGGAGCGACGTCCTCTTGGCTAAGGCCCAGCGGCTCTCCGGCGGCGATCTCGATCTGGCGCCGCACCAGGTCCACCCCGGTGGTCATTTCGGTGATCGGGTGCTCGACCTGGAGCCGGGTGTTGACCTCCAAAAAGTAGAATTTTCCGTCCTGGTCCAGCAGGAACTCGACCGTGCCCGCGCCGACGTAGCCCGAGGCCTGGGCCGCCGTGACCGCCGCCCGGCCCATGGCCTCCCTGATTTGGGGGGTCAGGGCCGTCGAGGGCGTCTCCTCGATGATCTTCTGGTGGCGGCGCTGGATCGAGCACTCCCGCTCGAAGAGGTGGATGGCGTGGCCAAGGCCGTCGGCCAGGATCTGAAACTCGACGTGGCGCGGCGCGACCAGATTTTTCTCCAGATAGACCCGGCCGTCGCCAAAGGCCTTGGCCGCCTCGCTGATGGCCGCCTGACAGGCCTCGGCCATTTCCTCGGCCTCGGCCACGACCCGCATCCCCTTGCCGCCGCCGCCGGCCACGGCCTTGACCAGGATCGGAAAGCCCATCTCCTCGGCCTGGCGGCGGACGGTGGCCACGTCGGTCGTGCCTTCCGCCGTTCCCGGAATGATCGGCACACCGGCCGAGGCCATGATCCGCCGGGCCTCGGTCTTGCTCCCCAGGTCGCGGATAACTCCGGCCGGGGGGCCGATGAACGCCAGGCCCGCCTCCTCGCAGGCCGCGGCGAAGTCGGGGTTTTCGGCCAAAAAACCGTACCCCGGATGGATGGCCTCGGCCCCTGAGGCCCGGGCGGCCTGGATGATTCGGTCGATGTTCAAATAACTTTCGGACGGCTCGGCCGGCCCGAGCGACAACGCCTGGTCGGCCTCGATGACGTGGGCCGCCCGGGCGTCCACCTCCGAGTAGACGGCCACCGTCTTGAGGCCCATCTCCCGGGCGGTGCGGATCACCCGGACGGCGATCTCGCCCCGGTTGGCGATCAATATTTTTTGAAACATGGTCGCCACCCCGGTTACATCCTGAAGGTGCCGTAGCCGTAGACGTCGTCCCTAAGCGGGGCGTTGAGGGCCGCCGAGATGGCCAGGCCCAGCACGTCGCGGGTCTTGGCCGGGTCAAGGATGCCGTCGTCCCACAGGTTGGCCGTGGAGTACCAGGCGTCGCCCTCCTTGAGGGCCGCATCCATGATCGGCTTTTTCATCCCCTCGACCACCTCGGGCGGCAGGGGAGGCTGGCCCTCCCGGGCGAGTTGATCGTTCTTGACCGTGACCAACACGCCGGCCGCCTGCTCGCCGCCCATGACCCCGATCTGGGCGTTGGGCCACATCCACAGGAACCGGGGCGAGTAGGCCCGGCCGCACATGCCGTAGTTGCCCGCGCCAAAGGAGGCCCCGACGATGACCGTGAACTTGGGCACCGTGGCCGTGGCCACGGCGTTGACCATCTTGTGGCCGTCCTTGGTGATGCCGCCCCGCTCGTACTCCCGGCCGATGATGTACCCGGGGATGTTCTGGAGGAAGAGGAGCGGGGTGCCCCGCTTGTCGCACAACTGGATGAACTGGGTGGCCTTGAGCGAACTCTCCGAGAACAGCACCCCGTTGTTGCCCAGGATGCCGACCGGATAGCCGTGGATCCGGGCCCAGCCGCAGACCAGGGTCGGCCCGTACTGGGCCTTGAACTCGAGCCACTCGCTGGCGTCGACCATCCGGGCGATGATCTCCCGGCAGTCATAGGGCGTGCTGATCTGGACGGGGACGATGCCGTAGATTTCCCGGGGGTCGTAGAGCGGCTGGCGAGGCTCGGTCCGGCCGATTTCCGTCTTTTGGGCGGGCGGCAGATTCCCGACGATCTGCCGGATCAGGTCCAGGCAGTGGGCGTCGTCCTCGGCGAAGTAGTCGCTGACGCCCGACTCCCGGCAGTGGACCGCCGCGCCGCCCAGGTCCTCGGCGGTGACCTCCTCGCCGGTGGCCGCCTTGACCAGGGGCGGGCCGCCCAAAAATATCGCCCCGGTGCCCTGGACGTGGACCACGTCGTCGCTCATGGCCGGGATATAGGCCGCCCCGGCCGTGCACAGCCCCAGCACCCCGCAGATCTGGGGCACGTTCATCTTGGACAGCACGGCCTGGTTGTAAAAGATGCGGCCGCCGTCGTCGGCGTCGGGGAAGATCTCGGACTGGAGCGGCAGAAAGGCCCCGCCCGAGTCCACCAGGTAGATGATCGGCAGCCGGTTCTCCCGGGCGATGGTCTGGGTCCGCAGCCCCTTCTTGACGCCCAGGGGGTAGATGGTGCCGCCCTTGATCATCGGGTCGTTGGCGTGGACGATCACCTCCCGGCCATGGATGACGCCGATGCCGGTGATGATCCCGGCGCCGTGGACCTTCTGGTCGTACAGGCCGTAGGCCGCCAGGGGTGCGATCTCCAGAAACGGGGTGTTGCGGTCCAGCAGGAGTTCGAGACGTTTCCTGACCGGCAGCTTGCCCAACTGCTCGTTGCGCTTGATGGCCCGCTCCGAGCGCCGGCTACGGGCCTTTTCCAACTCCTCATCGAGCCGGGCGACCTGGGCCTCCATGGCCGCGTAGTTGGCCCGGTATTCGTCGCTCGCAATGTCGATCCTGGTTTCGATGACCTCCATCTTACCTCCCGGCGGCCAGCACCAGGTCCCCGATCTTCATCCGGGCCCACTCGACGGCCGTGCCGGCCAGTTGCAGGTACTTGGCCTCGCGGTACGCCTGCTCGGCCGGGTTGCCTTGGACCAGACCGCCGCCCCCCAGGACCTGCAGGGCCTGGGAAGCCACCTTTTCCGCGTTTTCAGTACAAAAAACCTTGGCGCAGGCGGCGACCACCCCGGCCTCCCGGTCTCCGGCGTCGGCCAGCCAGGCGGCCCGGTAGGCCAGGAGCCGGGCCGTCTGGACCAGGGTCAGCATCTCGGCCAGCTTGAAGCCGATCTCCTGCTGGGCGATGAGCGGCTTGCCGCCGCCCTGGCGCTCCTTGGCGTGCCGCTTGGCCGCCTCGAAGGCCCGCTGCATGACGCCCAAGGCGGCGGCGATCATGACGTCGTCCTCCCTCTCCGCCGGCAATGTTATGGCGCCGGGGTCGTCAAAGGGCCCGAGCAGGAAGCCGGGCTCGACCCGGACCCCCTCGAGGGTCACGTCGGCCGCGGCCAGGCCGCCCGGCCCGAGGAAGGGCACCCGCGGACCGAGGCCCACGCCCGCCTCATCGGTCCGGATCACGGCCCAGGCCAACCTCCCCTCCAGATCAACGGCCACGGCCAGCC
The DNA here is from genome assembly GCA_018812395.1 of Pseudomonadota bacterium. Taxonomy (GTDB): domain Bacteria; phylum Desulfobacterota; class Desulfarculia; order Desulfarculales; family JAHJDS01; genus JAHJDS01. The sequence continues at coordinate 4,407 of JAHJDS010000082.1, read as the reverse complement.
AGTCGGCCAGGGGGGCGATGGGCACCCGGGCCTTGACACCACTTACATCAAAGCCGTCGCCCTCCCGGGCGGCGGTGGTGGACAGGGCGTCCAGAGGCAGGCCGTGTTCGGGCTCGGTCAGGGCGATTGTCCCCAGGGCCCGGCCGGCGGCCAACTCAGGCAGGACCTTCGAGGCCAACTCGGCCGATCCGTGCTCCTGAATCAACTCGCCGAACAACCGGCCGGTCTCGATTGTCAGAAACAGGGACGGCGACCGCGTCGCCAGGGCCTCCCGGGCCGCGATCAGTCGGCGGCGGGCTCCGCCCTGGCCGCGGTCGAGCGCCAGGTAGCCGGTCTTGGCCAGGGTCGCCAGCAGGGGAGACAATAGCTCCCGCGTCGGGTCGATCCGCCCGGCGTCCAACTCGGCCAGCCGGGCCCGCTGCTCGTCGTCAAAGGCGTCCTTGACCTTCGCGGCCAGGCCCCGTTCCTCGTCCGTGAGATCGAAGTTCATCGCGTCCTCACATCAGCTTGGAAATGATCTTCTTCTGGATCTCGGAGGTGCCGCCGCCGATGGGCGCCAGCCGGAAGTCCCGGAAGATCCGTTCCACGTCGTACTCGTGGCAGTAGCCGTAGCCGCCGTGAAGAAGCACCGCCTCGTTGGACGGCGCCAGGCTCCAGTCGCCGATAAAGAGCTTGGCCACCGCCGCCTCGAGATGATTGAGCGGCCGGCCCTGGTCCTTGCACCAGGCGATGCGGTAGATCAGGGCCCGGGCGGCCTCGTGGAAGATCTTGATGTCGGCCAGCTTGTGCTTGATGGCCTGAAAGGCAGCGATGGGCCGGCCGAATTGGGTCCGTTCCTGGGCGTAGGCCACGCACCGCTCCAGGACGCAGGCCATGGCCCCGACCATGGGGGCCAACAGGGCGCTCCGGTCCCATTCCACCGTCCGCATGGCCATCAGGAACCCTTCGCCCTCCCGGCCGACCAGGTTTTCCGCCGGAATCCGACAGTCCTCGAAATACAGGGCCGAGGTGGGCGAGGCCCGGCAGCCCATCTTGTGCAGCGGATTGCCGGCCGAGAAGCCGGGCGTCCCCTGGTCGACGATAAAGGCCGACATGCCGGCGTGCTGCTTGTCCGGCTCGGTCTTGGCGTAGATCAGGGCCACGTCGGCGATGGGTCCGTTGGTGATGAACATCTTGGCGCCGTTGAGGACGTAGTGGTCGCCATCCTTTATAGCCCGGGTGCTGATCGAGGCCACGTCCGAGCCGGCCCCGGGCTCGGTCAGGCCCATGCAGCCGATCAACTCGCCCGAGGCCAGCCGGGGAATGTATTTTTGGCGCTGCTCCTCGGTGCCGTGGGCGAAGATGGTGTCGGCGCACAAAAAGGTGTGGGCCCCGTAGCTGAGGGTCAGGCCGCCGTCCACGCCCGCCTCACCCAGGGCCTCGCCGGCCAGGGTGGTTGTCACCACGTCCGCGCCGCCGCCGCCCAACTCCTCGGGGAAGTGGAGGCCCAGCAGGCCGAACTCACCCATCCGTTGAAAGGACTCGACGTCGAATTCGGCCCGGAGATCGTACTCCGGACAGCGGGGGACGATCTCCTTGCGGGCGAAGCGGATCACCTGCTCCCGAAACATCTTCTGTTCGTCGGTAAATCCGAACTCCATGTTGTCCTCGTTTTTCTCGTCAGGGGCCGGGGGCGGATCGGCCTCGGCTCGGTCTCTTCGGCCGGCCGGCCTCGAGTGCGGCCAGACGGCCCCGCATCCTGGTCTCGATCTGAAGCAAGTCCCGCCGCATGGCCTTCAGATCGCCCAGACGCCGGTCCACGTCGGCCAGAATGCGCTCGCCGTAGTCCAGGGCCTTCCTGATCTGCTCGGCCTCGTCCAGGTCCACGCTGGCCAGGCCCAGGATCTCGGCGCACTCGTCCAGGGTCAGCCCGAAACGCTTGCCGCGCCGGATGAGCTTGAGCCGGGCCCGATCACGCTTGGTGTAGATGCGGTAGCCGCCGTTGGTGCGCCGGGGACTGAGGAGGCCCTTCTCCTCGTAGAAGCGGATGCTGCGGGGACTGATGCCCATTTCTCGAGCCAGTTGGCTGATGGTCCAGGTCGGTTGGTCGGTCATGCGGCCAGATCACTCGGAAAAACTTTCCGAGCGACCTCCCCCTAACATTAACCTTAACGTTAACGTTATGGTAGGCCGTCGGCGGTTACTTGTCAAGGAATTTCGGCCCCCCGAAAAGGCGGAGCCGAACAAGGGGATTACGATGGAGTCAAGTCAGACGCCGGCCTTTAGAAGAGGTACGTCTTAAAAAAAATATCACGGTGGGGTCTACCCCGGCGCCGGCCTATGGCTTGATGGCCTCCACCACGGCGGCCACAAAGGGTCCCTGGGTCCAATCGCCCCGCCGCAGGGTCAGGCCCATCCGGACGATCACCAGGTGGCGGGAGGGGATGATGGTCACGAACTGGCCCTGGTAGCCCCGCAGGGTGTAGCAGTCCCCGGGCAGGGCCGGGCATTTCTTCGGGTCCGGGCACTTGGTTTGGCCGCACAGCCAGAAGTGGGCCCCGTACCTCAGGAAATAGGGCCCGTACTTTTTGGGGGCCATGCCCGGCGTGGGCTTGATCGAGTAGTCCACCCAGGACGCGGGCAGGATTTTTCGTCCGAACCAGTCGCCCCGGCGCAGGTACAGCAGGCCGAAGCGGGCCCAGTCGCGGGCGGTGGCGTACATGAAGGTCGAGCCGGTGAAAGTCCCGCTGGCGTCGGGCTCGAGCACGGCGCTGCTCATTTTAAGTGGGTTGAACAGGGCCCGGCGGGGGAAGGACAGGTATTTGGCCAGGTCATTTCCGAAGGCCCGCTTGATGATTCGGCAGATGATGTTGGTCGTGCCGGTGGAGTAGTACCACTTGGCGCCCGGCTTGTTTTCCAGGGGCTTGGCCAGGGCGAAGGCCGCCTTGTCGCCGGTGCCGTAGAGCATGTAGGGCGTATCGGACAGCGGGTTGGCGTAGTCCTCGACCCATTTCAGGCCGCTGGTCATGCGCAGCATCTGTTCGAGGGTGATGTCCCGGCGGGGATCGCCCGGCGGCGACCACTCCGGGAGGAGGGCCTTGGCGTCCAGCTTGAGCTTGCCCTGGGCGACCAGGATGCCCACCAGGGCGTTGACCACGCTCTTGGTCATGGACTGACCGAGCAGCGGCGTGTCCTGGGTGATGGGTTTTTCGTACCGCTCGGCGATGATCCGGCCCTTGTAGACGATGACCACCGCCCAGGTGCGCCGGAGATGCTTGGGGTTGGGCTCGCTAAAGGCCCAGTCCACGGCGGCCCGCAGCTTTTGGCGGTCCACCTCCGGGGGCAACGACTGCAGGTCGACCTTGCTTCCCAGAGGCCACAGCTTGTCCGGATCGGGCTTGACCGGCGTCTGATCGCCCGCGGGCTGGTTGCGGATTTCCGCTTCGGTGCGGCCGATGACCAGGGTGCAGCCCAGGCCGGGCCGATAGATCGCCCGGCGTTCGAACAGGCCGAACACGGACCCGGTGACCGACTTGTTTTGGCGGTCGATGGCGACCTTGACGAACCCGCCCCGTTTGAGGTCCAGGGCCTTGATCTGTTCGGGGTCGCGCCCGGAGACGAACACCCCGGAGCAGAGGTGCTTGGCCACGTAGGCCGCCCCGACGGGGGCCAGTTGGTAAAGGTTGTAGCCGCTGTAGGCCACGCCGACCAGGACGACGATGACGAAGATCCAGATGGTTCGCTTGATTCTCTTTTTCACGGTCTATCCCTTCCCGTCCAGCGGACGGTGATGGTCCGATCTGACTGACTCTTTTTAGCCCAGTTTCGATTCCCGGACCAAACCACTGACACCTTCTACCACAGTTTCGATTCCCGGACAAAACAAAGGTTTGACCACCCCACAAAGGCGTTGCCAGGCCGGGTAAGGGGGAGACATAATAAATCAACCGACAGGGGAGGCAGCCCATGGTCAATTCGCTGATGTCCGGCCCCAGCCGGCGGGACTTTCTCAAGACCGGCTTCGCCGCCCTGGCCGCGGCCCCGGTCTGGCTGGGACACGCCGGTCCGCCGGCCCTGGCCCTGGCGGCCGGCCCGGCGGCCAAAGTACCGCCCGAGAAGTACTTCGAGACCGCCTTCGGCGTCACCGACGCCGACCTGCGGGCGATTATGGCCGTGGCCCTCGAAAGGGCGGGCGACTACTGCGACCTGTTCTTTCAGCACACCGTGGGTCAGACCATGGTCATGGAGGAGGACAAGGTCAATCAGGCCCGCCTCAGTGTCTCGCTGGGCATGGGCGTGCGGGTGCTCAAGGGGGAGCAGACCGGTTACGCCTTCAGCCAGGCCCTGGACAAATCGGCCATGCTCGGCGCGGCCCGGATGGCGGCCTCGCTGGCCGCGGCCGGCCGGCAGCGCCCCGGGGGGCGCGGC
>JAHJDS010000081.1 GCA_018812395.1 Pseudomonadota bacterium | reverse complement strand
GGCGTTCTGCTCCACCAGCAAGATGGTGCCCCCCTGCTCCTTCAAGCGCTTGATGACCCGAAATATCAAATCTACCACCTGGGGCGCAAAGCCGATGGATGGCTCGTCGAGCAGCAGGAGGTCCGGCCGAGCCAGCAGCCCCCTCCCGATGGCGGCCATCTGCTGTTCTCCGCCGCTCAAGGTGCCGGCTGGTTGGCGCCGCCGCTCCTTAAGGCGGGGAAAGAGTTCGTACACTTCTGCCAAGCCGGCATTGAGGGTCACTCCGGAAGACCTGACCAGGTAGGCCCCCATGCGCAGGTTGTCTTCCACGGTCAGGCTTGGGAAAAGCTGCCTTCCTTCCGGCACCAAGACCAGTCCCAGCTTGACCAGGCGGGGGGATTCCCAGCCGGTCACCAGCCTATCCTTGAAGAGGACTTCGCCAGTGGTCTTCTTGAGCAGACCGGCCAGGGACATCAAGAGCGTGGATTTGCCCGAGCCGTTGGACCCGACAATGGTCACGATCTCGCCTTGATCGACCGTCAACGAGACTCCATCCACGGCCTTGACCCGCCCATGAAAGCCACAAAGGTCGGACACGGACAACAGGCTCATGACGGATCACTCCCGGCGAGGAGTCCCCGACCCAAATAGGCCTCGATCACCCGCTCGTCGTTTTGGACCTCATCCGGCCGTCCCTCGGCGATCTTTTCTCCTTGATTGATGACCGTCACCTTGTCGCTGACACTCATTAAAAACTTCATGTCGTGTTCGATCAACAAGATGGTGGCGCCCTGTGCCTTTATGGCCTGCAATAGGGCTATCAGCCCCCGGCTCTCGGTATCGTTCAAACCAGCGGCGGGCTCGTCGAGCATCAGTAACGTCGGCTCATGCGCCAGGCCCCTGGCGATCTCGAGGAGCCGTCGTTCGCCGTGGGTCAGGACATCGGGGCTTAGTTCCGCCTTGTCCTCAAGCCCCACGAAGGACAGCATCTCCCGGGCGGCGTCAAGGTGCTCGGCCTCCTCTTTCCTCACCCCGGGCAGACGCAGGGCCTGGGCCCAAAAACCGCGACGATACTCGACGTGCCGGCCGATCAGAACGTTTTCCAGGACGTTCATCCGAGGGAACAGCCTGCTGATTTGAAAAGTTCGACTGAGCCCCAGCCGTGCGATCTTGTCGGCTTCCATACGGGTTATATCAACACTGTCAAGGATCACTCGGCCGGTCGAGGCATCCAGAAGCCCGCTTATCACGTTGAACAAGGTGGTCTTCCCGGCCCCATTGGGCCCGATCAGCGCCCGGATCTCGCCTCGCTCAACGGACATGGAGAAGCCGGCAATCACCATCAGACCGCCGAAGCTTTTCTCTATATCAACGACTTCCAACAAAGGCATAAACGCCTCGCCCTCAAGGAGCAGACTCCCCGCCACCCCGCCTCTTGAACAAAATGCCTTTCCATCTGGCCAGGCCCAGCACCCCCTCCGGCAAGAACAACATTGTCAATAACAGGACCACCCCGAAAATTCCGCTGGACAGGTATTGGTATTTGGTAAGCACCTGGGGAAAGCCGCCGACTATCACGGCGCCAATGATGGCCCCCAGCGGGCTGGCGCTGCCGCCCAGCAGGGCCATCATCAACAACATGATAGAGGCGTAAAGGGAAAAGGGCTCCGGCCCGACAAAGGTCATGTAATGAGCCATCAGGCTGCCGGCCAGGGCGGCCAGGGCGGTGCTGAATAAAAAGATGATGATCTTGTAGCGCTTGACGTCGATGCCGAAGGAGGCGGCGGCAGGCTCGTCGCCCTCGATGGCCTTCAAAGCCCGCCCCACCCTGGAGTTGACCAGGTTGCAGCACATCCAGCCGACGAACGTGACCAGGGCCCAGATCAAATAAAACATAGACCAGTCGCTGGTAAACTCGATCCCGAAGATGGAAAAATTGGGAACGCCGGGGATGCCCCTGACCCCTCCCGTCAGGGAAGAGAGTTCGACAATGAGGGTGTGGATCATCAGGCCCAGGCCCAAGGTGACCATGGCCAGATAATGACCGGTCAGGCGCAGGCAGGTGACCGCCAGCGGGTAAGAGATGATCACGGTCACCATCACCGCTAGAGGTACCGCGGCCAAAGGGGGCAGGTGGAGCTTGGTGGTGAGGATGGCCGAGGTGTAGGCGCCGATGGCCATGAACCCGGCGTGCCCGATGGAAACTTGCCCGGTGTAGCTCATCAAAAGAGACAGTCCCATGGCCACCAGAGCATACAGACCGATGAAGATTAGGGTGCGCAGTAGAAAGGAACTGGGCAGGACCCAGGGGGCCGCCAGTAAGACCGCGCCCATGACCAGCAGAAACCGGGCTTCCCACCGTTTCACTTCTTCCCCTCCAGGCCGATACGGCGCGCTCCCCTGAAAAGAAGGACCAGGATCAGGACCGCCAAGGCGATCAGGTCCTTGAAGCCCGACGAGATCAGGCCGGCCCCGAAGTTCTCCAAAAAGCCGAGTAATAGACCACCGCCCACCGCGCCGAAGGGATTGTACATGCCGCCCAGCACGGCGGCAATAAAGCCCTTGACCGTGAACATCACTCCAGTGTCGTAGGCGGCGTAATAGAGGGGGGTGATGACCACGCCCATCAGGCCGGCCAGGCCGGCGCTGATGGCAAAAGCGTACTGGGACATCCGGGTCCGGGTGATTCCCACCACCGCGGCCCCGACCGGATTGTCGGCCGTGGCACGCATGGCCGTGCCGAACTTGGTGTAATCGAAAAACAGTTTGGAGCCCAGAAGCATAAGGGTGGCCAGACCGATGATCCACAGTGATTGAGGCGAGATG
>JAHJDS010000080.1 GCA_018812395.1 Pseudomonadota bacterium | reverse complement strand
GGTTGTTCTGGCATTGTAATGGTGGTTGTTCATGCGGCCCTCCAAGTTCGAGCTGATGACTTTGTCAATCACCAGTCTCCATGCTTGGAACCGTGTGAACAACCTCTTTAGCAATTACACCTAAGAACCCACGAAACAACAACAACTTTTTGGTGATAACCAAACGTACAGTGCTCAAACCGCCGCTCCTCCGCCAAACCGCGCGGCGCGATAATGAGGAATTGCGCCGCGTAAGAAAGCTGTCTTAAGATAAGCCGCGGGCGGGACGAAGTGTCGTCCACGGCTCGTGGCGCTGCATACCCATTTATGCAGCGCATCCGCTTCTCTTCAATCAACATGCGTCGAACAACCGCTAGCCAGGAATGGGATAGTGAGCCATACGTCCTGAGCGACGGCGACAGTCTTGATCGCGGCCAGAGGGCCGACCGCCCGGCGTCGCGGTCAACGACCGAGCCGGCGGGAATCACGTATGGCGCGGCTAGAACCATCGTCCCGGGGTCTTAGTGGCGGTGCGAAGCCGCACATGCGTAATTAGTTGAAGCTCGCGGTAAAGCCTACGCATGACCCCGCCCGAATCTCGGTCACGCCGGTGGCGCCAGCCACCCCCTAAGCGCGGGGGGATTGTCAAGGGGGGCTGCGCAAGCCCCCATTGACCCTGGGCGCAGGGGCGGAGCAACCCGCAACATAAAGACGACCTTATTCCTTTAATCAATGAATATGTACGGCGGGGCGCGGCCCCAATCTACGGATTCGAAAACACGATATACCGTCCTGAAGCCATCGATCGTCACGGCCACAACCCCAAGTCCCCGCCAAGAATGGTCTCCGCGGTGGTTGGGCCGGCGGGCCTGTGATAGACTTATTCCCCATGACCCTTTCGCCCGAACGGGCCTTGGACCTGGCCCGTGAAAAACTGGCCTCCCAGGGCCGGAACGACCAACCGCGCCTGATCACCGACACCTCGGAGTTCTTTGAGGTCAGGTTCGGCGACGTGCTGCTCCTGGGCGGCGCGGCCTATCTGGTGCGCGGCGTGGCCCAGGAGGGCCGCTTCGGACTGGACGCCCAGCCCAAGCCCTGGGTCAAGTGGGCCGTGGACCTGGTCTCGGACCGCCGGGTCATCATCAAGCTGGTCTTTTTCGAGTCGTTCGATTTGAAGATCGGTGATTTGACCTACACCTGCTTCCGCTCGCCCAAGAAGGAGGCCCGGCTGTTGGACCTGGTCCGGGGACGCAAACACTTCATGCAGGGACAGTGGCTGACCGATGAGGTCGGCAACCACGTCCGCATCCTCGAGGTCCTGCCCGGACCGAGTCTGCCGGCCCACGTCGAAAACGGCCCTACCGGCGATCACCTCGACTACTGCCGGAAAATCCTGCCCGGCCTCCTGGAGCGGTACATCCCGGCCGTCGAGGGCCTGGACTTTCTGCATCGTCACGGCGAGAAGCACGGCGACGTCCGGCGCGATCACATCTTCCTGGACCGAGACGGCGACTTCGCCTGGATCGACTTTGACTACAACTACCGCCACCAGGAGAACCTGGCCGGGCTGGACCTGTTCGGCCTGGGCAACATCCTGGCCTGGCTGGTCGGCGGCGGCGACGTGACCCTGCACTGGCTCAAGGCGGCCCATCCCGACTGGCTGGCGCGGCTGACCACCGGGGACCTCAACCTGGTGTACCACCACCGGGTGATGAACCTGGGGGCGATCTACGACTATCTGCCCTCGGAGCTGGTCCATATCCTGCGGCGGTTCAGCGCCGATTCGAACGTGTTCTACGACTCGGCGGCCGAGTTGGCCGACGACCTGAGGGCCGCCACCACGGCCCTGACAAGTCTGTAACCGGGAGAGGGAAAATGGATTTGGATCCCCGACGCATCCTGCTGGCGGTCGATTTTTCCGAGAACTCGGACCGGGCCGTGGACTACACCGGCCGCGTCGTCGGCGACTCCCCCGGGTTTTCGATCACCATCGTCCACGTGGTCGAGGACCCGCCCGAGGATTTCTTCCCCACCGAAGAAAAGCGGCTGGCCCATCTCGAACAGCACCAGGCCGAGACCGATGTGCTACTGGCCGAGACCAAGCAAAAGCTGGTGGACCTGGGCGTGGTCGCGGACCGGATTTCGCTCTACGCCCCGGTCAAGGAGTGCGCTTCCATGGCCGCCTGCATCATCGAGGAACAGCAACAAGACAATTTCGGCACCGTGGTCGTCGGCCGGCGGGGCGTCTCCAAAAAGGAGGAGTTCCTGTTCGGCTCGGTGTCCAACCGGATCATTCATTACGCCAAGGGCTGCACCGTGTGGGTGGTCGAGTAACCGCCCCGCGCCCATTCCAACCGGAGGTAAACGTGTCCCAATATTTACGTCGACTGTTCGTCCTGACCTTGATCGCGGCCGTGGTCGCCCTGGGGGTGACGGCCCTGGCCGCCCCCCGGGCCGAGCGCGTCAAACTCAAGAACGGCCTGACCCTGATCGTCCTCGAGGACCATGCCTCGCCGGTGGCCTCGCTCCAGGTCTGGGTCCGGGCCGGGGCCAGGCTGGAGCGGCCCCTCGAGAACGGCATCACCCACTTCATCGAGCACATGATCTTCAAGGGCACCCCGACCCGGCCCACGGGCGCCGTGTCGCGACAGATCGAGTCCGCCGGCGGGTCGATCAACGCCGGCACCAGCTACGACTACACCTACTACTACGTCACCATGGCCAGCCGCTACTTTAACACGGCCATCGACGTCCTGGCCGACGCCATCCAGAATTCGGTGTTCGACCCGGTCGAGATCCGGCGGGAGCGCAAGGTCGTCCTCGAGGAGTGGCGGATGAACCAAGACAAGCCCAGCAGCCGGCTGTGGCGGGCCCTGTTCAAGACGGCCTTCACCACCCACAACTACCGCCGGGCCATCCTGGGCGAGCCCAAGCACATCAAGTCCTTCAGCCGGAAGATGATCAAGGACTACATGAAACGCTGGTACGTGCCGGGCAACATGGTCATCGTCGCCGTCGGCGATTTCGACAAGAAAAAGGTCATCGCCAAGCTGACCAAGGCCTTCAGCCACCTGCCCGTGCTCCCGGTCCCCAAGGTGACATTGTCCCATGAGCCCCCGCAGAAGGGCATCCGGATCAAGATTTTGAGGGCCAAGGTCTCGGTCGCCCGCGTCGCCCTGGGCTGGCACATCCCGGTCGGCCTGGGCCACCCGGACGAGGAGCCCCTGGACATCCTGGCCATGGTCCTGGGCAGCGGCCGGACGAGCTGGCTGTACCGCGAACTCCGGGACAAGACCCAACTGGTCCACAGCGTCAGCGCCTTCGCCTTCACCCCGCGCGACCCCGGACTGTTCGGCGTGTTCCTGACCCTGGCCCCCAAGAACATCAAGGCCGCCCTGGCCAAGACCCTGCAATCGGTCTACGCCGCCCGGAACAGGCCCGCCTCGGACGAGGAACTGAAAAGGATCAAGCTCAACATCACCTCGGATTTCATCTTCAACCGTCAGACCGTCCAGGGCCAGGCCCGGACCCTGGGCAGCGCCGAGACCAACGGCGGCGGCATCGAGCGCCTGGACCGCTACGTCACCCGGGTCGAGGCGGTGACCGACACCGACCTGCTGCGGGTCGCCCGGCGGTACCTGACCACCCGCAACCTGACGGTCATCGTCATGGTGCCCCAGCAGGCCAAGCTGGGCCTGACGGCCAAGGACATCGCCCAAATCTCGAAGCGGGCCGAGGTCGCGGCCGGGCCGAAAAAGGCGGCCGCCAAGAAGGCGCCCCGGATCTTCAAGTACAAGCTCAAAAACGGCCTGACGCTTTTGATCAAGGTCAACAAGAACGTCCCGGTCTGGTCGGCCCGGCTGGTGATGCTGGGCGGCCTCAGGTTCGAAACCAAAAAGACCAACGGCATCAACGCCCTGCTCTCCCCGATGCTCACCCGGGGGACGAAAAACTACACCGCCCGCCAACTGGCCAAGCGGGTCGAGTCCATGGCCGGGTCGGTCGGCGGTTTTGCCGGCAAGAATTCCTTCGGCCTGCACGCCACTTTCCTCAGCCGGTTCTTCGAGCCGGGGATGAAACTCCTGGCCGAGGTGGCCACCGCGCCGACCTTCCCCGAGTCGGAACTTAAAAAGGTCAAGCGCGACATCGTCGCGGCCATCTTGCGCCGCAAGGACTCGCTGACCTCGACCGCCGTTCGCCTGTTCAACAAGAAGATGTTCCTGCCCCACCCCTACGGCCTCGATCCCCTGGGCACGCCCGGGGTGGTGATGAAGATGACCGGCCAGACCCTGGCCGCCTGGTGGAAAAAGTACGCCGTGCCCGACAACATGGTCCTGGCCGTGGTCGGCGACGTGGACCCGGCCAAAACCCTGGCCTTGGTCAAGAAGCTGTTCGGCCACTTCAAACCCGGCTTCAAGATGCCCCGGATCGCCGCCGAACCCCGGTTCAAGAAGTCGATCGTGGCCTCCGTCGTCCGTCAGGGCAAGCGGCAGGTCCACATCCTGTACGGCTTCCGGGGCCTGAGGCTCGACAGCCCGGACGTGTTCGCCCTGGACATCCTGACCTCGGTCCTAAACGGCATGGGCGGCCGGCTGTTCATCAACCTGAGGGACAAGCGCTCCTTGGCCTACAGCGTGGTCTGCATCCAGAGCCAGGGGCTCAGCCGCGGCTACGTGGCGGTCTACATCGGCACGGCCGCGGCCAAGATGTCACGGGCCATCGCCGGGCTGTACCGGGAACTCGCCAAACTGATCAAGCAGCCGATCACCGTCGTCGAGCTTGGTGACGCCAAGCGCCACATTATCGGCACCATGGAGGTCGGGCTGCAGCGGAACTCGGCCCAGGCCCTCGAGATGGCCCTGTACCAGCGCTACGGCCTCGGCTGGGACTACAAGCGCAAGTACGCCGAGCGGATCAACAAGGTGACCCGAGCCGACGTCCTGCGGGTGGCGAAAAAATACCTGCGTTTTAAACGGAGCCTGCTGGTGACCGTCGGCCCGGTCAAGCCCAAATAAGCCGACGTTTTTAAGAGCGGAAGGCCCCCCGCGTTTTGCATGCGGGGGGCCTTCTTCCACTTCCCTGTACCCCACCGTTCGTGGGGCGGGGCCATACCCCGTCGGCGGGAAAAATTCATTAAAGGAATAAGATCGTCTATCTATGCGGGGGGTTTTCTTCCAGCCCCCCGCGACCCCCCCAGGACCAGAGGGGCCTCGGTCGCAAGGCCCCTCTGGACTCCCCTGCGACTTAGGGGGTGGCTCGCGCCACAAGCAGACCCGATGTTAGGCCGTGCCCAGGCGCACGAAGTACTGCGAGCCTGGACCAATTACGCCCGTGCGGCGTCGCACCTCCCCTAAGAACCCACGAAACAAGGACGTTTTTACCCCAACGTTTAGCGGTGCAGTGCTCCGACGATGGAGACTTGGCGATCAACGCGGCGCGATAATGAGGAATTGCGCCGCGAGGGAAACCTATTTTATGTTTCGTTCCGCCTTCGGCGGAACAAGGATGAGTTTAGGCCGTCGGAGTCGCGTCGCGGCCCAGCGGCCTTTCTTTCGGTCGAGACTATTTCTTGGAGGCGAGGAATTTGTCCAGGTTGTGCTGGATGGTCTGGGTCTGCGGATGCTCCGGGCCCAGGGCCTCAAGGCTGATCGCCAGGGCGCGACGATAACTTTGCTCGGCTTCGTCCAATTTATTTTGAGCCGCAAGCACGACGGCGAGATTAGCCAGATGTTGGGCATATGTCGGATGATCCGTGCCGATTGTTTTTTCGTCAATCTCTAATACACGGCGGACCACCGTCTCTACTTCGTGGTACTTGCCCTGGGCCAAAAGGATTGAACCCAGGTTGTTCAGACGGATGGCGTAAGAGGGGTGGCCACTACCGACAGCCTCCTCAGTAATCGACAGGGCCCGGCGATAGAGGGCCTCCGCCTCTTCGTACTTGCCTTGGGACTCCAGCACCAAGGCCAGGTTGTTCAGATGCACAGCGTACTCGGGGTGGTCGGTGCCGATGGTCTGTTCATCGATCGCCAGGGCGCGGCGATAGAGGGCCTCGGCCTCTTCGTACTTGCCCTGGGACCAAAGCACCAAGGCTAGGTTGTTCAGACGGATGGCGTAGTCGGGGTGGTCGGGGCCGATGGTCTGTTCATCTATCGCCAGGGCGCGGCGATAGAGGGCCTCCGCCTCTTCGTACTTGCCTTGGGCCTGCAGCACCAAGGCCAGGTTGTTCAGATGGGTGGCGTAATCGGGGTGGTCGGGGCCGATGGTCTGTTCATCGATCGCCAGGGCGCGGCGATAGAGGGCCTCCGCCTCTTCGTACCTGCCCTGGGACCGAAGCACCCCGGCCAGGTTGTTCAGATTGATGGCGTAATCGGGGTGGTCCTCGCCCTTGGCCTTTCCCATCCGGGCCAAGCAAGTTTGCGACACGGCTTCAGACGAGGAATACACGCCGCTGTTTTTCAAGTATTCGGCCCATCGAACCAATACTAACACGTTTGGGAACGCATCCTCATCAGTAAACTCTCGGCTGAATCCTGCGATGTGTAGTAAATGGGGGATCAGCGGGTAAGCCGTCTGGTAAGCCCCCTTTTCCGAGACGGCCCGGATGATCGCGTCCAGGACCGACACGACACGAGTGCCCGCCTGCTTCTGGGGGTCCAGCCCCCGGGCCGCTTCCTGGACCAGTCGGTGGGCCACGTAGCCGCCCGCCTCGTGCCGGGGCTGGATCACCGAAAACTCGGCCAGGGCCTCGAGTATTTCTCTCGCCTCTTCCTCCTCCACCTCCATGACCAGGCCCAGCAGGCCCGGATCGATGTGCTCGGGATGAAAGTAACCCAGATAGGTGAGGGCCTCCACGGCCCGGGCATGGCCGTATTGGCTTTCGGCCAGGGCCAGGGCCGCGCCAATGGACAGGATCTCACCCTTCTTGCCGTGGACCGTGGCCTGGTGTTCCAGCACATCGCCCAGGTCGTCGGTCAGATCGGCCAGGGCCGTTTTACGGGCCACCTTGCCCAGGATCTCCAGGGCCAGGGGCAGAAAACCCACCCGTTCGCAGATGGCCCGGGCCGCCGGGGTTTCGGCCTCGCCCAGATCGGTCGGGTCCAGATCGGCGTAGCCCAGGAAGATGTCTAGGGCGTCGTCTTCCGGCGGCAGGTCCATCTTCACCGGCGGCAAATCGACGTCCGTCCGCCGGGTGGTGACCAGCAAGTGGGCGTCCGGCAGGTTCAGTTCGGCCGGGACGGCCGGTTCTTCCAGGTTGTCCAGGACGATCAGCTTCAGCCCACGGCTCTCCCCGATTTTTCTCAGGACCAGGTCTCTGACCTGTTGATCGTTCAGGTTGTCAGGTATAGCCCATCCCAACCTGTTCGCCGCCTCGGTCAGGGCCTGGGCCGGCCCCAGGTCCATCTGGAGCCAAAAGACCCCGCCGGGGTAATCGGCTTGGTGGGTCCAGGCGTACTCATTGGCCATGGCCGTCTTGCCGATCCCGCCCTGCCCCGTAACCGCCGCGTCCAGCCCGCCGGCCGCCCGGTCAACGGCCTTCTGCTCGACCGTTGCCTGTCCCGCCTGGCCCAGCGTCTCCCCGATTTTTTTAATCCAGTCCTCGTAATGCCGCAGCAGTCTATTCCGCCGGTGGGGCAGGTAGACCGGCGGCGCTGCTTCGGGTTCCTTGACCTCTCTCTTTTCCAGCGGATGATGCTGCAGATCATGACGGAAATTCATGAATCCTGCCGGGACTTCCCCGCTTTTAGCAGATACTTTGCGGAAGGCGTTTAAAAGTCCGATGCTGAATTTTTTCAAATCATCAAGCAAGGCCTCGGCCGAGAGGTAAGCCTCCACACCTTCAAGGTCCGGATTCCTGATGTAGGCGTCCGCTGCCGAAAAAAGCTCGTCCACGACGACGGTATCTCCCCCGGCCAAGGCAAATATCTCTTTGCCAAAGTCTTCGCTTTTCTGACAGAGAAATATGATTCTGTGGTGAGCCGAAAGAGTCTCGTTGAATATTTCCTTGATATTTTCGTCAAGCACCCAAGAATCTAACTTCTTGCTGATCTCGGTCCGCCACTGGCCAAGGGCCGCCTTGCCAACGAGGGCCACAAACGATTTTTTCTTGGGCATCCCCAGCCCCACTTTCTACTAAACCATTTAATCGTGAGGTCATGTTATCAAATTGTTCCCTCAAGGGCACCCCCTTTTCATCGCGGCACAACAAAGCGCCGGTTGACCGGCGTCCGCCTGTTAGGCTACCATGCTCGCCAATCAGGCGATGGTCGCACGTTATGGGCTAACCCATCGAGGACGGGCGCATGACATCAAACAATTCGTTAGATAGCAACGCCTCGGAGCGGATCGTGGCCGAGGCCAGGGCCCGCCAGGAACAGCGGGAAAAGACCTACCGCGAGCAGGCCCTCAAGCTGTTCCCCTGGGTCTGCGCCCGGTGCGGCCGGGAATTTTCGGGCAAAAAACTCCGCGAGCTGACCGTCCACCACAAGGACCACGACCACGACCACAATCCGCCCGACGGCGGCAACTGGGAACTGCTGTGCCTCTACTGCCACGACAATGAGCACGCCCGGGATCAGGTGGCCGACGCTTATGCCCCGGCCGCGCCGGGTGAGGGGCCGGAGTCCACGACCACTCACCGGCCGTTCGCCGGTCTGGATGAATTACTAAAAGGCAAGAAATAGTACCAAGCATAAACGTCGGCCAAGCCGAATCGACCCATGATGACTCGACCTTCACATCGCGATAAAATTTTAGCCCAGGATTAAAACCGCCCTAAAATCTCGCGGGCGACGATCAGCTTTTCCATCTCGCGGGTGCCCTCATAAATTTCCAGGATCTTGGCGTCGCGGTAGAACCGCTGGACGTCGGTTTCGGCCAAATAACCGTACCCGCCGTGGAGCAGGACCGCCTCGTCGGCGGCGATGACCGCGCTCCGGGCCGCGAACCATTTGGCCATGGCCACCAGGGCGTGATCGGGCGTGCCCTGATCGGTCAGCCAGGCCGCCTTCTGATACATCAGCCGGGCCGCCTCGGCGTTGGTCGCCATCTCGGCCAGCTTGAGTTGGGTGGCCTGAAAGGCGGCCAGGGGCCGGCCGAACTGGACCCGCGACTTGGCGTGGCGCAAACAACGCTCGAGACAACCCCGGGCCAGTCCCACGGCCTGGGCGCAGATGTGCAGCCGGGTGTGGTTCAAAAAGCCCATGACCTGGTAGAAGCCCTGGCCCTCTTGGCCGATCAGGTTTTCGGCCGGGGCCCGGACGTCGTTCAAGCTGATTTCGGCCGTGTCCGAGGCCCGGATGCCCAGCTTGCCCTTGAGCTTGGTGGCCTGGTAGCCCGGCTGGTCGGTCTCGACCAGAATCGCCGAAAAGCGGCGGTGGCGGTCGTCGTGTTCCGGGTCGGTCAGGCAGAAAACGACGACATATTTGGCGAGGGTGCCGTTGGTGATGAATATCTTCGAGCCATTGAGGACCCACTCGTCATTGTCGCGCACGGCCGTGGTCGTGGCCTGGGTCACGTCCGAGCCGGCGTCGGGCTCGGTGATGGCGCAGGCGATGATCGCCTCGCCGGCGCACAGGGGCGGCAAAAATTTTTGCTTTTGCTCCTCGGTCGCGTAGAGCAGGATCATCTCCGAGCCGAAGGTGGTCGAGGTGATCG
>JAHJDS010000079.1 GCA_018812395.1 Pseudomonadota bacterium | reverse complement strand
GAGATGGTGATGCCCGGGGACAACGTGTCGATGGAGATCAAGCTGATCACGCCGATCGCCATGGAGGACGGACTCCGTTTCGCCATCCGGGAGGGTGGTCGGACGGTGGGCGCCGGCGTCATCAGCCAGATCGTTGAATAGGATCCGGGGCGTCCCCCGCGACAACGGCCGGGGCGCGGCGGGTCACCGATCGGCCCGCCGATCCGGGAAGGAACCGACATGCGAGACATCGTTACCCTGGCGTGCACCGAATGCAAGCGCCGTAATTATACGACCACCAAGAACAAGCGGCGCACGCCGGATCGGCTCGAGTTCAAGAAGTACTGCCGCTTTTGCCGGACCCACACTCCCCACCGGGAGGTGAAGTAGGGGCCACCGATGCAGGCCAGTAGCTCTAATTGGTAGAGCACCGGACTCCAAATCCGGGGGTTGGGGGTTCGAGTCCCTCCTGGCCTGCCACCAACGAGGACGATCCATGGCCAAGCACAAGCGATCCCGTCCGGGATCCCCCAAAAAGGGCGCCGGGCCCCAAGGCCCCCCGGCGGACGCCGGGAACGAGGTCAAAAAGGCGGCCAAGAAGCCGAGCGCCGAAGGCGGCCGGTTTGCGCCCCGACGGTGGTTCGAGATGACCGCCACCTTTCTGCGTGAGGTCCGCATCGAACTCAAGAAAGTAACCTGGCCCTCCCGGAAGGAGGCCATGGCCTCGACGGCGGTCGTCCTGGTCCTGACCTTCATCAGCGCCCTGTACCTGTTCGGTATCGACGGAGTCCTGCGGTTCATCATCAATCTCATGATCGGCAAGTCGGCTTGACGGGGTAAGGCGGGCCGACGCGGCGCGAACCACACCGCGGTTCGTCCGTTCCCCGGTGCTTCGCCCCCGGCGCCCCGCGAAAAGGATCGGTTGCGTGGACTACAAGTGGTACATCGTCCATACCTATTCCGGCTTCGAGAAGAAGGTCAAGGCCTCCCTTGTCGAGCGGGCCAGGTCCCAGGGCCTGGAGGAGTATTTCGGCGAAGTCCTGGTTCCGACCGAGAAGGTCGTCGAAATGGTCAAGGGCCAAAAACGGGAGTCCGAGCGGAAGTTCTTCCCGGGGTACATCATGGTCCGCATGGCCCTGACCGACCATACCTGGCACCTGGTCAAGGACACGCCCCAGGTGACCGATTTCCTGGGCACCGGCGAGGGCCCGACCGCCATCAGCGACGCCGACGCCCAGCGCATCAAGTCCCAGATGGAGGAGGGCATCAAGGCCCCCAAACCCAAGTTCCACTTCGAGCACGGGGACGAGATCCGGGTCATCGACGGGCCGTTCACCAACTTCAACGGCGTGGTCGAGGAAGTCAAGCCCGACAAGGGCAAGATCAGGGTCCTCATCTCCATCTTCGGACGCTCGACCCCCGTGGAACTGGAATTCGTCCAGGTCTCGAAGGTCTAGGAGGCCCATCTGACTTCACGGGCCCCGGCGGGTCCGACCGGTGCCAAGGCGCCATCACCAAGAGTCGATCAGCGGAGCCTGTGGCCTTATCATCCGTCGCCATCCGCTGAGTTGAGGGGAAGCACGAGAGGACGTTATGGCTAAGAAAATAATCGCCAACATCAAGCTGCAGATTCCCGGCGGCCAGGCCAATCCGTCGCCGCCGGTCGGTCCGGCCCTGGGCCAGCACTCGGTCAACATCATGGACTTCTGCAAGGCCTTCAACGCCAAGACCCAGGGACAGGAAGGGACCATCATCCCGGTGGTCATCACCGTTTACGTCGACCGGTCCTTCACCTTCATCACCAAGACGCCGCCGGCCCCGGTGCTCCTCAAGCAAGCGGCCAAGGTGGCCAAGGGCTCCAGCGAGCCGAGGACCGACTTCGTCGGCACCGTCACCTGGGCCCAGGTCGAGGAAATCGCCCGGCTGAAGATGACGGACCTGAACACCGACGATCTCGCCGCCGCCGCCAAGACCATCGCCGGCACCGCCCGGTCCATGGGCATCACCGTCGAGGGCTGACTTATTTCGGAGACGACTCATGCCGAGACACGGAAAGAAATACCTGGTCGCCAAGGAAAGGCTGGACTCCACCGAGCGCCACGGCTTTGAGGAGGGCATCAGCCGGGCCCTGGAGGCCTCTTTCGCCAAGTTCGACGAAACCCTGGATCTGGCCGTCCGGCTCGGGGTCGACCCCCGCCACGCCGACCAGATGGTCCGCGGCTCGGTGGTGTTGCCCCACGGCACCGGCCGCCAGGTCCGCGTCCTGGCCTTCGCCCAGGGCGAAAAGGCCAAAGAGGCCGAGGAGGCCGGGGCCGAACACGTCGGCGCCGAGGACCTCATCAAGCAGATCCAGGAAGGCTGGCTCGACTTCGACAAGGCCGTGGCCACGCCCGACATGATGGGCCAGGTCGGCAAGCTGGGCAAGATCCTGGGGCCGAGGGGGATGATGCCCAACGCCAAGGTCGGCACCGTCACCTTTGACATCGGCCGGGCCGTCAGCGAGTTGAAGGCCGGACGGGTCGAGTTCCGGGTGGACAAGGCCGGCGTGGTGCACGTTCCTCTGGGCAAGGTCTCGTTCGGGGTCGCCAAGCTCCAGGCGAACATGATCAGTTTCCTGGAGACGATCAATCGTCTGCGGCCGCCGACGACCAAGGGGACCTACGTCCGGTCCCTGGCCGTGTCGACGACCATGGGACCGGGGGTCAAACTCGACCCCAACCAGGTCAGGGAGATGAGTAAAGCCTAGAACCTCCCGGGTCAAAGACAGCGGGCGGCCGAAACCGGGGCGCCATCGGTCGACGCCGGCGCGGCCCGTAAGGGGCGCCGGTCAACCGGCCGGGTCAACCCCCCGGCCGCGGCCTTAAACCCGCCCGGACGATTAGCCGGGCGAGCCCGCCGAGATGCGGGGAAGAATTTTCCCCACCTTTGACTGGGACCAACCCGCCACGGAAAAGGAGGGGAGAACGAACACATGAATCGAGAAGAAAAACAGGCCGTGGTCGCCGAGACGAGCGACCTTCTGGCCCGGGCCCAGGTGGTCATGCTGGCCGACTTCACCGGTCTGGACGTGGCCGCCGTGACCGAACTCCGGCGGCGCTGCCGCCACGAGGGCGTCGTCTTCAAGGTGGTCAAGAACACGCTGATCAAGCTGGCCGCCGAGGGTACCGACGCCGCCAGGCTGGGGGACTACCTCCAGGGACCCAACGCCCTGGTGCTGGGCTTCGAGGACGCCATCGCCCCGGCCAAGGTCATCAGCGGCTTCGCCAAGGGCAACCCCAAGCTGGAGATCAAGGCCGGCGTCATCGGCGACAGACTGCTCTCGGCCGAGGACATCTCCACCCTGGCCCGGCTGCCCGGGCGCGAGGAACTGCTGGCCATGGTGCTGGGCACGATGAACGCCGTGCCTCAGAAGATGGTGCTGGTGCTGGCGGCCGTCATCCGCCGGTTCCTGGGCACCCTCGAGGCCGTCGAGGAACAGAAGGCGGCCGCCTGAGGCCGTTAAAATGCTTTTCAGGCGGGGCCGGACGGCCTTCGCCGAGCGTATACGGAGAGAGTAAAGTGGCAGACATCAACAAGGAACAGGTCATCGACTTCATCGCCAACATGAGCGTCCT
>JAHJDS010000078.1 GCA_018812395.1 Pseudomonadota bacterium | reverse complement strand
TGCCACTAGGGACACTCCCAGCACCACCACCGCCAGCACGGGCAGGATCCTCTTCATCGTTGCCCCTCCTTTCTTGACGTGAATTTATAGTAAGTTGACCACGAGTCACCCTCAGGGTCCCTTTGTTTATCAAGTCCAATATAAATAGTAACTTTATATGATGTCAACGGTTGTTTCCGGTGATTACCTCTCGGGCCTGTCGGTCCGGCCGGGCGCCTCCGGCTCCAGGGCCTATTCGACCACGCTCCCGAGGCGGCCGACGTAAGGGGCGACCAGCTTATTGATGGCGGCCACGTTGAAAAAGCCGATCAGTCTCTCCCGGATGACGCCCTGGGCGTCGATCAGGTAGGTGGTCGGCATCAGGGTCACGCCGTACTTCCGCTTGCTGGCCCGGGCCACGGGGTCGAGCAGGACCGGAAAGATGATGCCCTGGTTGACGACGAAGTCCCGGACGTCCCCCCGGGAGCCGCCGACGTTGACCGTCAGGACGGCCAGCTGGCCCCGTTTGCCCCGGCGATAGATGGTGTTGAGGGCCGCCAGGTTGCGGGCGCTGCACACGGTGCAGCCGTCCTTCCAGAAGACGAGCAGCACGGAGCGCCCCCGCAGGTTTTGCAGGGTGTGCCGCCGCCCGGCCAGGTCCGTGAGAGACAGATCGGGCGCGGTTTGACCCGGCTTGGGTGCCGGCGCGGCGTCGCAGCCGGCGCACAGCACCGCCGCCGCCAAACAAAAAAGCAGGCCCAGGACCGTTCGTCGCAAGATTCCTCCTAGTGTGGCGTCACCAAAAATAGCAGTCCGCTCGACGGGAGCGGTTCTTGCCGGTTCGGCCCACCCCAGGCCCGGTTATATGGATACATGGTCCGCGCCGAACCGCCAAGAACGTAGAATCACCACCGTCACCTGAATTAGGGGACGAAACACTCGCCCGGTCAACCCATGGACTGTCCCATCAGTCCCCGGGGCCGGATCAGCAGGATGATGATCATCAGCCCGTAGATGAAGATCCGCTCGAAAAAGGGCACGAACAACACGCCGAAGGCCTGGAGCTGCCCCACGATCAGGGCGCCGACGAAGGCCCCGGTGACGTTGCCCAGCCCGCCGATGACCACCACGGCGATGGCGTCCATCAGGTAACGGTGCCCCATGGACAAATTGACGTTGATCAGCGGCCCGTGCAGGGCCCCCATCAGCCCGGCCAGGGACGCCCCCAGTCCGAAGACAAAGGACTTGAGCCGCGGCACCGGCAGGCCCAGGCCCGCGGCCAGATCGGGCTCCGTAGCCGCGGCCCGGATCATCTGTCCCCAGCGGGTCAGACGCAAAAAGAGGGTCAGGCCGATAAAGACGATCGTCCCGGCCCCGATGTGGAACAGGTTGTAGACCGGATAGGCCTGACCGAAGATGGGCACCGCGCCGGTCAGGATGTCCGCCTCGCTGACCGTCCGCCACTGGACGCCCCACACCACCCGGATCAGATCGCTCAGCACGAACAGCAGTCCGAAGGTGAGCAACAGATTGTCGGAATAGACCCGGCCTTCGACCCGCCGGAGCAGGAAGCGCTCGACCAGCAGGCCGATGGCCCCCACCAGGGCCGGGGCCAGGACCAGGGTCAGCCAGAAGTTGCCGGTCTGTCTGACGCATTCGTAGGTGACGTAGGCGCCGACCATGAACAGGGCGCCGTGGGCCAGATTGAGCACCCGGGACATGCCGTAGATCAGGCTCAGCCCCGAGGCCAGGAGGAAGACGCAGGTGGTGTGGGCCAACCCGTTCAAGCAGTAGTGAAGCAGGATCCAGGGGTCCACTCGAGGCCCCTTTCAGCGGCGTTTGACCCGGAGCCTACACGGCCAGGTATTTGCCGATGATCTCGGTGTCCTGTGACAGTTCCCTGATGTCGCCCTGGATGTGGACCCGGCCCTTGTCGATGATGTAGCCCCGCCGGGCCACCTCCACGGCGAACTTGACGTTCTGCTCGGCCAGCAGCACGGGCAATCCGGTCTCGGCCAGTCGGCTGATGAACTGGCCCACGGCCTTCACGATCAGCGGGGCCAGCCCCTCGGTGGGCTCGTCCAACAGCAGTAGCTGGGGGTTGGTCATCAGGGCCCGGCCGATGGCCAGCATCTGGCGCTCGCCTCCGGACAGGTGGCCGGCCTTGCGGCGGCGGAGGGCCTCGAGCTTGGGAAACAGCTCGTAAACGCGGTCCACGGTCCAGCCCCCCTCGGCCTCACGGCGAACGACCCGCAGGTTGTCCTCGACCGACAGCTCGGCGAAGACGCTCTTGCCCTGGGGCACGTAGCTGATCCCCGTCCGGCAGACCCGGTGGGGCGGGGTGCCGAGGATGCTCTTGTCCCGGAAGGTGATGCTCCCCTGCTTGGGGGTCAGGTAGCCCATGATGCTGCGGATGGTGGTCGTCTTGCCGGCGCCGTTGCGGCCCAGCAGGCAGACCACCTCGCCCTCCTTGACCTGCAGGGACAGGCCCTGGATGACGTGGCTGCGGCCGTAATAGGTGTGGATGTCCCGAACTTCAAGCACGTCACTCTCCCAGGTAGGCCTCACGGACCTTGGGGTCGGCCCGGATCTCGTCCGGCAGACCCTCGCTCAAGAGCATGCCCTGATGCATGACCACGATCCGGTCCGAGATGGCGAAGACGACGTTCATGTCGTGCTCGACCATGAGGATGGTGATGCCTTCGGTGGCGGCCAACTCCCGGACGAAGGAGACCATGGCCTCGGTCTCGTCCGGGTCCATGCCGCCGGTGGGCTCGTCCAGAAGCAGCAGGACCGGCCTGGCGGCCAGGGCGACCCCCACCTCGAGGAGACGCTGCTCGCCGTGGGACAACGTGCCCGCCTCCTCGCCGGCCTTGTCCGTGAGCCGAACGATCTGAAGCAGGCGCTCGGTCTCCTCGTTGACGTCACGGTGGCGGGAGTCGAAGGTCAGCCAGGAGGTCGTCTTCTTGAAGCGGGCCAGGACCGGCACCCGGATGTTCTCGTAGACCGTCAGGTCGGGGAACAGGTTGGTGATCTGAAAGGTGCGGGCCATGCCCAACCGCGACAAATGGTGGGGCTTCCAGCGTTCCGTAAGGAGGAAAAAGAGGACAAAAGGGCCGAACAGAGGTACGAACAGAAGTAAAAAAATATTCTCCCATAATCCCCTGTCGCGTAATCTGCGGCGGCCGGTGATGTCCCGACCCCGAAAATACACCTTCCCGCCGCTGGGCTTGAGCTTGCCAGTGAGGAGGTTGATTAAGGTCGTCTTGCCCGCGCCGTTGGGGCCGATGACCGTCACCAACTCCCCCTCGATCAGGGTCAAGTCGAACTTGTTGACCGCGGCCATCTTGCCGAAGTTTTTCTGGAGCTTCTCGGCCTCGAGGATGACAGTCGGTTCGGCGGTGGAGCTCATGTCGCTTTGCCCCGGCTGAACTGCTTTTGGAGGTTGACGACGAACCCGACGATGCCGCCGCGCAGGAAGAGCACGAAGGCCATCAGGACGATGCCCAGCGGCAGCATCCAGACGTTGGTCCATCCGGAGATAATCTCCTTGAGGAATAAGAAGATGACCGCCCCCACGGCCGGTCCGAAAAAGACGCGGGTGCCGCCCAGCAGACTCATGAAGACCGGTTGGGCCGACATGGTCCAAAAGGCGATATCGGGGGTGATGGTCTTCAAAAACGGGGCGAAGATGCCGCCGGCCAGGCCGCACAGCATCCCGGAGATGACGAACGAGGCCAGCCGGTAGCGGCGCATGGCGATGCCGGTGAACTCGACCCGCTCGCTATTGTCCCGGACCGCCTGGAGGGTCAGGCCGAAGGACGAGCGGATCACCAGCCACAGGAGCGTCACCCCGGCCGCGACCAGCAGCAGGGTCAGATAGTAGTAGTTGGTGTAGGATTCCATGGAGAACGGACCGATCGGCGGCCGGGGAATGTTGACCAGGCCGTCGGCCCCGCCGGTTAGGGCGTCCCATTTCCATAAGATGGTGTGGATCATCATCCCGAAGGCCAGCGTCAGCATGGCGAAGTAGATTTCGTTCAGGCGGACGCATAGAAAACCGATGATCACCGCCGCCACCGTGGCCGCGGCGATGCCCACGACCAGGGCCAGGGGCAGAGACGGGGTGACGAATTTCAGGAACAGCCCCGTGGCATAGGCCCCGATGGCGAAGTAGGCGGCGTGACCGAAGCTCAAGAGCCCGGTGTAGCCGTACAGCAGATTGAAGGCCATGGCGAACAGGGCCAGGATGAGCATTTCGGTCAAAAACACCACCGGGAACTTGCCCATGACCAGGGGATACAGGATCAGGGCCAGGACCACCGCCCCCAGCCAAGCCGCCTTGGTCCTGCCGGCCAGGAGCCCCGCTTTTCGATTCTCTTTCATAGGCTAGCCACTTTTACGACCCAACAGGCCGTGGGGTCGGAAGATGAGCACGATGGCCATTAGGATGTACATGAAGCCCATCTCGAACCGCGGGAAGAATTTGATGCCAAAGGCGCTCAACTCGCCGATGGCCACCGCCCCGATCAGGGCCCCGGGGATGCTGCCCAGTCCCCCGATGACCACCACGGCAAAGGCGGCGACGATGATCTCGCCGCCCATGCTCAGGTTGAGCGACTGCAGCGGCGCGGCCAGGACCCCGGCCAGACCGGCCATGGCCGAGCCCAGGGCGAAGACCAGGGTAAAGACGGTCGGCACGTTGATGCCCTGACCGACGGCCACATCACGGTCCATGGCCGCGGCGCGGATTTTCTTGCCCAGGTTGGTTCGGAACAGAAAGAGCCAGAGCAGAAAGGCCACGGCCACGCCGGCCCCGATAATGAACAGATTGTAAACCGGGTACGACAGTCCGAACATGTCCACGGCCCCGCGCAGGCCCTCCGGGGCGTTGACACTGTAGTACTTCTCGCCCCACACCAGCTTGACCGAGTCCTCCACGGCCAGCAGCAGGCCGAAGGTCAACAGGAGCTGGAAGGAGACCTCGATGCCGTAGACCCACCTCAAGATCAGGCGTTCGGCCACGGCCCCCATGATCGCCACCACCACCGGAGCGATGGCCAGGGCCAGCCAGAAGTTTCCAATCCAATGGACGAGTTGGTAGCCGAAATAGGCGCCCAGCATGTACATCGCGCCGTGTGCCAGATTCAGGACGCCCAGGACCCCGAAGATGAGGCTCAGCCCCGAGGCGGTGATGAACAGGAGCATGGCGGTATACAGGCCGTTGAGGAAATAGAAGAAATAGAACGAGTATTCCATGGCTCCGCACAGCGAACCTCGGGCCGCCTTTTAGGGGGCGGCCCGAGGATTGGCTTGGGGGTTAACCCTTATTGATGTATTTCATCCAGGGCGGGGTGCCCTTCTTGGCCCGGCGGCTCAAGACGGCGGACACGGGCTCGATCACCTTCAGGCCCGGGGAGTCCTTGACCGCGGTCAGGCGTCGAGCCAGGCCGATCAGCTTGGGCGCCGGTGCGGTCTTGCCCCACGGCACGTCGGAGACGGCCTGGTGGTCCTCGGGCCGGATCCAGCGATCATAGCCCGGCGTCTGGAACTTCATGCCCTCCATGGCCTTGATGACCGCGTCGGTGTTGGTCGTCTTGGCCTTTTCGATGGCCTTCTTGTAGGCGTACATCAGGCCGTAGGCGTCGTGGGCCACGATGTGCGGGTAGACGCCGAAGGTCGACACGAACTTGCGGACCCACTTCAGGTTGCGATCGGTCTTGGGGTGCTCGAACCAGTAGCCGTGGGCCGCGCTGTAGATGTTGTTGGGGATCAGGGACTTGCTGCCCCGCTTGACGGCCATGGCGTAGAAGGCGTCCAGGGCCAGGCCGGCCGGGGTCATGAAGTACTTGACCTTGTCGAAGAACTTGAACCTGAGGGCCTGCTTGCAGAAGGTGACGAAGTCGCCGCCCCACAGGGACGAATAGACCCCGTCCGGCTTGGCCTGCATCAGTTTGAGAATGTAACTGGAATAGTCACCCGTGGCGAACTTGGGCCAGGCCTGGGTCTTGAGGGCCGTGACGTCGGAGCGGATGGCCTTGAGCTGGGTGATGAAGGCCCCCCAGGAGTCCCACCCGTAGCTGTAGTCCGGGCCGATGACCGTCCAGGTCTTGGCCGGCATCTTGGCGGCCAGATAGGACGCGCCGGCGCCGATCTGCAGGCAGTTGGGATGGACCCGGAAGACGTACTTGTTAAAGGCCTCGGTGGTGATGCGCGGCGAGGCGGCGCAGGGGATCAGGAGCATCCGTTTGAGTTCCGGGAGCACCGGCACGACGGACAGGGCCACGCCCGACGAGTTGAAGCCGTGCAGGAAGTCGGCCCCCCAATTCAGGGTCAGTCGACGGGCCTTGCGCACGCCCACCTGGGGGTTGACCGCGTCGTCTTCGAATTTGAGTTCCACCGGGCGGCCGAGGATGCCCCCCTTGGCGTTCATTTCCATGGCGGCCAGCATGGAGCCCTGCCGGGCGGCGGCTCCCCAGGCCGCCACCACGCCCGAGAGCGAATAGATGCCCCCGAATTTGATGGGCTTGCGGGCGGCGAGAGCGTACGGGCCCCGGCTCAGGCCGGCCAGGGCCACGCCCCCGGCCGTGCCGGAGACCTGGATGAACTTACGGCGGGAAATCTTCTTGGCCATGCGAAACCTCCTTACTTGAAACCCCCTGTGCCGCAACACCCCACGGCGGCAGCGCCACGGCCGTTTAACACCACTCGGGTCGTCGAGAAGTTTCCCCCAAGGAGTCGCTGCCGATTCGCCATCGAAGAAAGGCCATCTCGCGCGACCACAACAGGAACCACAAGGGATTCGCACCACGCGGCCCACGACGGGACCGCTTCAGCTAGAGAAGCCGCTCAGAAGATTTCGCTCAACGCCGCTAGACTGCTCCTTTGCAAACGACCGGTCTCGATTGTACCTTCCGGACAACCGATACGCTGGAGGGGAAAACTCCATCGCCCGGTTATGTACTTTTACGTATAGGTTTCGGGCCTGGCGAAGCAAGGGCGGCTCACTCCGCCCTTGTCAAATCCGAAAAGATAGGATAACGATGAAAATTATCGTTCCTATCGCCTCCATTGTTGTGCTGGGAGTAATATATTCTATAAAGTGCAGACATATGGTGTCAAGGTCTTTTTCCGAATCTACGACCGGGGAGGCGACTATCTTTTCTGACCGGTTCCGGTGCGGAACTCCATCCCGGTCCGGTGGGTGGCAATTGCTGGTCAGGATTGGCGAGAGCAACCTTATCAACTGAGTGGGGGCACAGGCAAAGGAGGCTGGCCATGAACCTGAACATGTCCCGGATCGTGTCTGACAACGCCCGGAAAATCCCGGACAAGACGGCGATCATCT
Organism: Pseudomonadota bacterium; assembly: GCA_018812395.1. Taxonomy (GTDB): domain Bacteria; phylum Desulfobacterota; class Desulfarculia; order Desulfarculales; family JAHJDS01; genus JAHJDS01. The sequence continues at coordinate 458 of JAHJDS010000078.1, read as the reverse complement.
TCGAGGACCGCCGGATTTCCTACGTCGAACTCGACCGCCTGATCAACCGGATGGCCTCGGGCCTGCTGGCCTCGGGCCTCCGCCAGGGCGACGTGGTCTCCCTGTATCTGCCCAGCCTGCCCGAGCTGATCATCGCCTATCTGGGCACGGTCCGGGCGGGGCTTACGGTCAACGTGGTCAACGCCATGCTCCGCAAACAGGAGGTGGCCTACATCCTGGGCGACTGCGCCTCCCGGGCGGTGATCGTCGACAAGAGCCGGGAGCCGATCATCGAGGAGGTCAAGGGCGACCTCGAAAACCTGGACACTAAGATCGTGCTCCACGGCGAGTCCCAGGGTAGTGGCCTGACCTTCGAGGCGGTCATGGCCGCCGGGTCGGACGAGTTCGAGATGCCGGCCACCAAGGGCAGCGACCTGTGCCACCTGATGTACACCTCGGGGACCACCGGCTGGCCCAAG
>JAHJDS010000077.1 GCA_018812395.1 Pseudomonadota bacterium | reverse complement strand
GGCCAGCCGTCCGGCGGTGTAGGCCGGCTGCCCGCAGCAGGTGAAGCGCGTGAGCACACTGACCTCGAAGCCCGCCCGGGTGAGGGCCCGGGCCGCGCCGCGAATCACCTCGGGCGCGGCGGCCCGGGCCAGACAAGGCGCCAGCAGGCCCACCCGTTTGGTTTGAACCAGGTCGATCAATCCCCTGCCCCGTTAAAATGATTAGCGGTTGCCACGCCCCTCGACCCAGGCTAAAATAAATTATTACCCGCAACCACCCACCTTTGGCAAGAAACGCCGGTGAGCACCGTCCAGGAACTCGAAAAAAAACTCCAACAGCAACAGGCCACCCTGGACACGTACAAGGAGACGCTGTCCCGGATCTACGAGCTGTACGACGCCAAGATCGAGGAATTGTCGCTCATTCGGCTCTTGTCCGACACCCTGCGGGGCTCGCTCAGCCTGACCGACGCCTGCCGGTCGATCACCGACATCGTCATGGGCCAACTGCCGGCCGATTACTGTTCGCTGATGCTCTTCAACCGCCCCCGCAACGCCCTGCGCCTGGCCGCGGAAAACGACCGCCTGGTAGACGGAGGGCGGGCCTATAGCGGGAGCTCCCGCCGGCCGCGGTGCAAGAGCGGGCCCGTGTTCGAGGCGGCCGTGGACCACAAGACCTTGTTTCTGCCCCGCGTCGCGGACGCCGCCGGGCCTTGGCCCGAGACGTTTCCGGCCGAGATGGGGTCGGTGCTGTGCCTGCCCCTGGTCAGTCGCGGCGGGTCCATCGGCGTCCTCAACCTGATCGCCTCCGGACCGGAGACCTTCAACCCCGATCACCTCCGGACCATGACCATCCTGTGCGACCAGGCGGCCGACGTCCTGGTCTCGGTCCAGCTCATCGACGAGCTGACCCGCATCAACCGACGACTCTCGGCTTCCGAACGCGAGATGCGCCAAACCAAGGAGTACCTCGAGAACCTCCTGGCCTCGGCCAACGACCTGATCGTGACCACGGATCAAAAGCGCCGGATCGCCCTGGTCAACGCCCGGGCCGACGATTGGGGTTTTTCGGGCGAAAAACTGATCGGCCGCCCCCTGTCCGACCTGTTGGCCGACCCCGCCCGCGAGGCCGCCATGTTTCAGAGTCCGGACGGCCGGCCCTACGAGGTGACCATCATCACCCCCGACGGCCTGATTCGACAGACCCTGACCTCGATCACCCCCCTCAAGGACGAGCGCCGCGGCCGAACCGGCCCGGGCGGATGGCTGGCCATCATCCGCGACATCACCGAGCGCAAGCAGCTCGAGCGGCAACTGCTGCACTCGGAAAAGCTGTCTTCGGTCGGCATCCTGGCCGCGGGGGTGGCCCACGAGATCGGTAATCCCCTCCAGGGTATCCTGGGCTACGTCGAAATCCTGGCCAAGGACGACGTCACCGACGGGGAAAAGCGGGAATTCGTGGCCGGCATCGAGCAACTGGCCACCCGGATCAACCGGACCGTCCGCAGCCTCCTGGACTATTCCCGGCCCTCGGACGGTGACGTGGGCAGCGTTGACCTGAACCGGGTCGTGACCGACATCCTCCGCATCTATCTCACCGGCAAGCGCCGGCAAAGGATCGAGGTCGAGACCGACCTGGACCAGGACCTGCCGCCCATGGTCATTGACCGGGACCAAATTGCCCAGGTGGTCCTCAACCTGGTGATAAACGCCGTGCAGGCCATGGATGAAGGCGGCACCCTGACGGTGCGCACCGGCCGGGACGAAAAGGACGACCGATTCGTGGTCGTCACCGTGACCGACACCGGCCCCGGCATCCATCCGGAGTTTTTGGGGCAGATTTTCGAGCCCTTTTTCACCACCAAGCCGGTCGGCCAGGGCACCGGTCTGGGGCTGGCCATCGTCGACCGCATCGTCCATCAGGCGGGCGGGCGGGTCAGCGTCGAATCGACCCCCGGGCAAGGGGCCACCTTCCGGCTGGCCTTTCCCCGGGCCACCGGGGGCTGACAGCGCGATCCGGGCCGACCCGGATTCGTTCTCTTTTGCGGGGAGCGTCTAGAAACGAGGTCGATCTCACGGGCCGCGACAAGGCCGCGAAACACAGGAGTTCAGGGATGGCGCGCATTCTGGTCGTGGATGACGAGGAGCACATTCGGCGGGTGCTGAACGTGCTGCTCTCCAAGCAGGGCTACGCCGTGGGCCTGGCCGCCGGCGGCCAGGAGGCGCTCGATCACCTGACCCGCCACGTCTATGACGCGGTGCTGTGCGACCTGCGCATGCCCGACCTGGACGGCCTCGAGGTCTTGCGACGAATTAAGAGGCACGATCCCGAGGTGCCGGTGATCATCATCACCGCCTACGCCTCGGTGGACACCGCGCTGGCGGCCATGAAACAGGGGGCCTACGACTACATCTCCAAGCCCTTCAAGGAGGACGAGATCCTCCACGTCCTGGCCAAGGCCCTCGAACGCACCCGGATCCTCGAGGAAAATCGGCGGCTCAGGCGGGAGATCGAGGAAAGATTCGATTTTTCGCACATCGTCGGGGCCGCCCCGGCCATGAAGTCCATCTTCGACACCATCCGCAAGGTGGCCGACACCCGGTCCACGGTCCTCATCCAGGGTGAATCGGGCACGGGCAAGGAGTTGGTGGCCAAGGCCATCCACTACAATTCGCCCCGCAAACACAAGCCTCTGGTCACGGTCAACTGCGCCGCCGTGCCGACCCATCTGATCGAGTCCGAGTTCTTCGGTTACGTCCGCGGGGCCTTTACCGGGGCCGACCGGACCAAGAAGGGCCTCTTCGAGGAGGCCGAGGGTTCGACCATCTTTCTGGATGAAATCTCGGACCTGCCCCCGGAACTCCAGGCCAAGCTGCTGCGGGTGCTGCAGGAGGGTGAAATCAGACGCCTGGGCGACACCGCCTCCCGGACGGTGGACGTCCGGGTCCTGGCGGCGACCAACCGCGACCTCGAGGCCGCGGTGGAGCAGGGCAAATTCCGCGAGGACCTCTACTACCGGCTCAACGTCATCCCCCTAAACATCCCGCCGCTCCGGGAGCGCCCCGAGGACGTGCCCCTCCTGGCCCGTCATTTCCTGGTCAAGATGGCCGAGCGGCACGGCCGCCAGGTCAAAAGACTCTCGCCCGAGGCGGAACGGGTCCTGATCAATCAACCCTGGCCGGGCAACGTCCGGCAACTGGAGAACGTCATCGAGCAGGCGGTCGTCATGGCCGAGGGCGAGACCATCGGCTCCCGGAACCTGCCGACCGCGCTTAGTCGGGAGGCAGGCGGCCTCGTGGTCCGGGTGCCGGAGGATCGGCTCGATCTGAAGGGGCTGGTCCGGGAGGCGACCGCCCTGGCCGAGCGCCAGATCATCGCCCGGGCCCTCGAAAAGGAGAACGGCAACCGCACCCGGACCGCCCAGGTCCTGGGTATCAGTCGCCGTTGTTTGATCACCAAGATCGGACTGTATGGCCTGGCCGATGACCGGCCGGCCTAACGAACCGCCAGGGCCCTTTGGCGACCGGCTTGTTCGGCCACGGCCCTCAGTCCGGCCTTGATGGCCGTGATGTAACGCCCCTGACGCAGGTGCGGCACCACGCTCCGGTCCAGTATTCGGCCGCAAAGGCCCGGACTGAGAGAGCCCCACAAGGCTCGACCGACGCGCAGGTGGACGGCCCGCCGCTGCTTGACGATGACCAGCAGCACGGTCTTGGGCGTGCCCTCGGCGGCCATCAGGCTTTGGGCCAGTTCCGCCGTCCGCTCGAACTTGGTCTGCTCGACGGTGACCACCAGCGGCCGGAGCCCGGTGGCGGCCGCCAGCGACAGACAGAAGTCGGCCAGCATGGCCCTGATCCAAGGCTGCAGCACGCCGTCGGGGTCGTTGACGAAGCGGGCCAGCGGCCGGGAGGAATCCCCCGCGGCCTTGATCGGGGTCGGCGGCGTCACCATCGGCGCCGGACGGGAGGCGACCAGCTCGGACAGGGACAGGCCCGAGCGAAGCATCTCCACCTGGACCGGATGTATCCGTCCCCGGACGATCGTCACCACCGCCGGTGACTTGGACGGCAACGGCGAGGTGTGGGAAAAGAACGGGAACAGCGTCAGGCAAATCCCCAAAGCGACCAAGGACCCGGTCCGAAACACCGGTCCGACCAGACCGGCCCCGGCCTTGAGGGGCCGGCTCATCCGATGGGGCGGTCGTTTGCCCGGCCGCCGGGCGACGACCTTCTCGACCGGCTCCGGCGCCACGTCCTGATTGAGCAGGAAGCCGTAGATGGCCCGGGAGAACAGGTCGCGCTCCCGCGGCCCCAGCCTCTGGCGCACCAGTTTCAGAAAGTCGTCAATGGTTGCGGCCGGATATTCGCCGTCCGGCAGTCCCAGCTGTCGCAGGTAGCGTTGAAACAGAGTGAGGCGCCGCAGGTCGTGGTATAGACGCTGCTGCCGGTGGCGGATGAGGGCCACGCTGCGACGGGCGTACGACACCAGAGAGCCCGGTCTCAAGCGCGTCTCCGGGCCGTCGCGCCGCCGCCCCCGGTTGTCCATCAGTCTCGGATCCATAACGCCCTCCTGTTAAAACCCTCTGGTCGCGCCGGTCGTTCTCGGCAGTCGCGTCTCGACGACGGTCGACGGCCGACGAGCCCTTGACCTCTTTTTCCGAGGGGACCGACTCACCCGGCGCTTTGGTGCGGGCCGCGGGTTCGGCCCGCCCAAGGTCAGCTTTTGGATCGGCGTGACGTCGCCGACCATTTTCAGGTTTTGATGGGCCTTTCGATAGTAGGAAGTCTTGGTCTCGAGGGCCCGGGCAAAGGCGTCCGCCGCGGCGCCGCGGTCACCTTTGAGCAGGTGCACGACGCCCATGTTGTTGGCGGCCACGGCCGGGCCGTTGCCGGCGATGAAGGCCTGGCGGGCCCGGTCGAGTTTGCCTTGACGGGCGTAGACCAGGGCCAGGTTGTTGTTAAACCGCCGGTTCTTGGGGTCCATGGCCACGGCCTTCAGGAACAACCGCTCCGCCCCGGCCAGATCGCCGCTCAGGTACAGGTTCAGCCCCAGGTTGTTCACCAGGCCGGCGTGGTTCGGATTGATCTTGATCGCCTGCTCGAAGCATTGCTTGGCCTTGGCCAGGCGGCGGCTGGTGTTGTACATGATTCCCAGATAATTCCAGGCCCGCCACAGCCTGGGGCCGAGTTGAACCGCTTTTTTGAGATAGGGTTCGGCCTCGGCGTACTTGTGGTCGAGCACCAGGATGACTCCCAGACCCTGGCAGGCCACGGCGCTGTCGGGCTTGGTCTTGAGCGCCTGGCGGAAGCGATCCCGGGCCTGCCTGAAATTACCCATCTTGAGATAGACCAAGCCGATCTTGGTCAGCAGACGGGCCGACTTGCGCCGCAGGGCGTAGGCCTTGTGGTACTGGTAGAGGGCGCCCATCCACTCCTGGCGCAGATAGAGGGCGTCGCCGCTCTGTTCGTAGGCCTCGGGGGTCCGCTTGGCGGGCGCGGGCACCACGTGAGGCGAGGTGGGCCCGACCTGACCGACCATTCGCTGGACCTCTCCCCGCACCAGCGGCCTGACGCCGGATTTCCAGCACCCGACCAGGAGCAGGGCCAACCCGATGATGATCGGGATGAATTTAATCGTCTTCGCCATGGGCGCCACCCCCTTTTACTTAGCAAAAAACAGACCGAAGATCTTGATGGCCGCCGGGCCGCCGATGACCACCAGAATCGTCGGAAAGATGCAGAACAAGAGCGGAAAGAGGAGCTTGAGCGAGGTCTTGGCCGCCTTCTCCTCGAGCTTTTGCCGTCTTTTGGTCCGGACCGTGTCCGAGTGGACCCGGAGGCTTCGGCCGATGCTCACCCCGAAGCGGTCGGCCTGGTTGATCATGGACACCAACGAGGCCACGTCCTCGACGCCGGTCCGGTCGGCCAGATTCTTGAGGGCCCGGGCCCGGGGCGTGCCGGCGGCCAATTCGAGGGACAGAAACCGGAACTCCTGGCTGAGGATCGGGGCCGACAGGGCCATGTCCTCGCCGACGCGTCGGACGGCCGCGTCCAGACCGAGGCCCGCCTCGACGCAGACCACCAGCAAATCGACCACGTCGGGCAGCGTCCGCCTGATCTCGTCCTGCCGCTTGGCGATGCGGAACCGAAGCAGGTAGTTCGGACCCATGTAGGCCACCACGAACATCACCGCCAGGCCCAGCCAGTAGTAACTGCCGGACAGGTCCTTGGTCCAGGGCAGCAGCAGCCACGTCGCCGGCAGGAGCGCCAGCAACAGCAGCCGGGCCAGCCCGAACCGGCTCGCCGCGGCCGGGTGACGGATGCCGGCCTGGATCAACTGCTGGCTGAGCCTCGAGCGGCCGCTCTTCCCGGTCTGGTCCGCGCCCGCCAGCCGGGACAAGAAACGCTTGATCGGGCTCTCGTCCTTTTTCCGTTTGACCGTCAGGTTGCGGGCGCCGAGGCGGTCCACCCGGTCCGTCGACCGTTCGCGTTTGAAGAAGGCCATGTAGACAAAGGTGGACAGCAGGCCGATGAACAAAAAGATCCCGCCCCCCAGCATGATCGTCGGGCTCAGGATTGTCGTCGCGCCGGTGTTCACGGACCCCTCTCCCCTAGACCTTGATGTTGACGATCTTGCGGATGAACAGGATGCCCAGGAGCTGCATGGCCAGGCCGATGCCGACCATGTACTGCCCCGCCTTGCTGTTGTAGAGCGGCTCGATGTAGGTCGGATTGATGATGAGCATCAGGGCGAACAGGCCCACCGGCAGGAGGGTCAGGATCAACCCCGACAGCCGACCTTCGGCGCTGATGGCCTTGATCTGACGCTTGAGCTTGAAGCGCTCCCGAATCAGCCCGCTCAGCGACGCCAGAACCTCGGTCAAGTTACCGCCGGTTTCGCGCTGCAGGATGACCGCCGTGGCGAAAAACCGGACGTCCTGGAGATCGACCCGATCGACCAGATTTTGTAGGGCCTGGCCCAGCGGCACGCCAAAGGCGTGTTCGTTGACCACCTGATCGAACTCAACGGCGATGGGCTTGTCCATCTCCTGGGAGACGATTTTGAGGCCGTTGGCGAACGAGTGTCCGGCCCGCAGCGACCGGACGATCAGGTCCAGGGCGTCGGGAAGCTGCTGCTCCAGGGCGGACAGGCGCCGGCGGCGTTTGATGTTCAGGAAGAGGTAGGGCAACAGGGCCATGACCGCGGCCAGGACCAGGGCGATGATCGGCCGGTTGAAGACCAGACCGAGCACCAGGCCGAAGGCGCTGCAGGTGGCGCTGCCCAGGACGAAGACGCCGACGTTGACCCGGAGGTCGGCCTGCCAGAACAACCGCTCGAAGTTGGCCGCGCTGGGCATCTTCCTGAGGAGACGGTCCAGAAAGCCGATTTGGCTGCGGGACTTGTCCTTGAACAGCTGATCCGGGGGCCGGCCCTGGTCCTTTTCAATGAGCCACTTGGCCATCCGGGCCTCGCCCCCGGCGCCGAGGCGGACGCTGTCGCCGAAAAAGAGCACCACCCCGATCATGCCCAGGGTGAGCACCAGCAGGAAGACGAGGCCGGCCAGGACGTAAATCACAGCGCCATCTCCTCGGAGCGCTGGGTGAACAACCCGGGCGGCATCTGGAAGCCCATCCGTTCGATGCGATCCAGGAACCTCGGCCTGACGCCGGTGACCTGAAAGCGTCCCTGGGCCCGGCCCTGGGCGTCGACGCCGGTCTGCTCCCAGGCGAAGATCTGCTGCATGGTCACCACCTCGCCCTCCATGCCCGACAATTCGTCGAGGCTGACCATCTTGCGCTGCCCGTCACTGAGGCGCGCCAGTTGGATGACCACGTCCACGGCCGAGGCGATCTGGCGGCGCATGGCGAAGGGCGGAATGTTGACGCCGCTCATGGCGATCATGGTCTCGAGGCGGGTCAGGGCGTCCCGGGGACTGTTGGCGTGGATGGTCGCCAGCGAGCCGTCGTGACCGGTGTTCATGGCCTGCATCATGTCCAGGGCCTCGTCGCTTCTGACCTCGCCGACGATCACCCGGTCGGGACGCATCCGCAGGGCGTTGCGAACCAGATCGCGCTGGGTGATCTGGCCGAAGCCCTCGAGGTTGGCCGGCCGGGTCTCGAGACGGACGATGTGCTCCTGCTGGAGCTGGAGTTCGGCCGAGTCCTCGATGGTCACGATCCGTTCGTGCTCGGGGATGAAGGCGGACAGGACGTTGAGGAAGGTCGTCTTGCCCGTGCCCGTCCCGCCGGAGATGACGACGTTGAGCCGGGCCTTGACGATGCCGTCCAGCAGCAAAGCCATTTCCCGGGTGAAGGCCCCCAACCGGATCAGGTCGTCGACCTTCAGCGGGTCCACGGCGAACTTGCGGATGGACAGGGACGGGCCGTCCAGGGCCAGGGGGGGGATGATGGCGTTGACCCGGCTGCCGTCGATCAGACGGGCGTCGACCATGGGCGAGGATTCGTCGATCCGCCGGCCGACCGACGTGGCGATCTTGTCGATGATCTGAAGCAGATGGGCGTCGTCCTTGAACCTGGTCCGGACCCGTTCCAGTCGGCCCCGGCGCTCGACGTAGACCATTTTATGGTTGTTGACCAGGATGTCTGACACGGTCGGATCGGCCAGCAGCGGCTCGAGGGGCCCCAGGCCCATGACCTCATGCTTGATCTCCTCGACCAGCTTGTCCCGTTCGGTCGAGGTCATCGGCCGGGTTTCCTCGCCGATCAGTTGACGGATGGCCTGCTCCAGGTCCTGGATCCGGTGCTGCTCCTTGATGTCGGACAGGACCGTCAGGTCGACCTCGTCGAGCAGGCGGGCATGAATGCGCGACTTCATGCCTTGCCAGGCGGTCTCGGCGTCACCGCGCCGGTTGCGGCGCTCGACCACCGTCAGTTGAGGGGCGCCGTCCGAGCCGCGGAGTCTGTCCATCAGGGTCATGGCTTAGCTCACCACTCTGAGGTTGTCCGATGGTTCCAGGCCGGGATTGGGCTCGCCGCTTTCCTTGGCGACGACCACCTCCTGACTCAGCCGGGCGGCCAGCTTGGCGCAGGCCTTGCGCAGGGGCGACCGCCTTCTAACCCGGTGGAGCGGCTTGCCCGCGCCTTCGGCGGCCAGCATCGCCGACTCGTCGTCGGGCAGGGTGAAGTAGATCTCCTCCGACAAAACGCGCTTGATTTGGGACGCGGACAGATCTCCTCGCCGGCCTGACCGGTCGATGATGATCTTGATCTTTTCCGGGCCGTAGCCCAGCCGGGAGAAGAGGGACAGGGACCGCTGGGCGTTTTTGAGACCAGAGACCGTGGCCTGGGTCACGAACAGCACGACGTGGGCCTTGTCCAGGGCCTTGATGGTCCGATCGTCCGTGCCCGGGGCCACGTCCAGAATCAACCAGTCATAGCTGTCCGTGGCCACCAGCAGCAGTTTCTCGACGTCGTCCGGGCCCACGGCCGCGGCCTCGACAAAGTCGGCGGGACCGCACAGGACCGTGAACCGGCCCTCGAAGTCGACCGTCGCCTCCTCGATGGCCAGCTCGTCCAGGCGCCCCTCGGCCCGGGCCAGGTTGGCCAGGGTGTGCCCCGGGTCGAGGTCCAGACTGAGACCCACGTCCGGGTTGATCAGGTTCAGATCGAACAGGCCCACCCGGCCGCCACCCATCTCGGCCAGTTCGGCGGCCAGGTTGACGGCCAGGCTGGTCACGCCCAGTCCCCCCTTGGCCCCGATCAGAGCCACGGTCCTCCCGGCCCGGACCTGGCGACGCCGGGAGGCCTCCATCAGCCGGGCCACCCGCACCAGGGCCGAGGCGAACTCGCTGTCACTGACCGGCTTGACCAGGTATTCCCGGGCCCCCAGACGCATGGCTTTCAGCAGCGAGTCCGGATCGGTGCTCGAGGCCACCACCAGCAGGTGCACCTCCGGACGGCGGAGGAGAAAGCGCTCCAGTTGGAAGTTCAGATCCTCGCGAGCGGCGTCATACTCGACCACCAGCACGTCCAAGGTCTGGTCTTCCAGGCACCGTTCCAGATCATCCGCGTTCCCGGCCACGCAGACCAGGGACAGCCGTTTCGTCCGCTCGGACAGGGTATGGAGCCACTGGTAGAGTTCCTGGCTCTGGTACCACAGCCCGATTTTGATCGTCAGCGCCGCCATGAGCCCCCTCTATTTCACCAGCCGGGCGATGGCCGCCTTCGCCCCGGACCCGAACTCGGGGCCGCCGGTCTTGGTCTTGGAAAAAAACTTTTGTTCCGCGGAGAGCCTGAACTTCAGCGAGTAGCGATAAGGACTTGACGAGCTGGTCTCGATATGGATGATGTCCACCGCCACGTAGCCCTTGATGACCCGCGGCACGTTCCACCGAATCTGGCAGGCTTGGGCCGTCCCGGTGCCGAGCCACGAGGCCAGTCTCCGCCAGAAGCCCCTTTTACTCGCCTGGGGCGGGTCGCCGACCACCGGCACCAGCACGGTCCACACCCCGTTGGCGTCCTTGTTCTGGTCGTACCGGTTTTTCAACCAGGAGGTGTAGATGGATTGTATCCAGGAACTGGAGTACTCGTGGACCTGGTAGACCGTGTCGCCGACCTTCAACGCCGGCATTTGCTTCTGGCCGTTCACGTAGTTCTTGAAGTCCATGTAGTCGTCGCCCGACACGACGAAGAAACTCACCCCTTCGGCCGACCAGGCGGTCTCCACGTCTTGAAAGACCTTGTCGCCCGGGTCACCCAGGGCCGTCTCCTCGATGTAGATCGGGGCCGGGATCGTGCCCTTGCTGGACTGGCCGACAAAGCCCAGATAGGCCACGGCCGACGACCGGACGTTGACCGTGTTGATATTGAAGATGCCCGCCATGAAGGTGCTGATCGGTCCGTTGGTCTGGTCGTCGCGGCGAACGGTCACCCTGACGGCGTTGACCTCGTCGGGATTGGTGGCCCCGGGGATCGGGGTAAAGGTCCGCGTCTGGGAATTCCAAAAGCCGACCGCCACGTCGGAGACGCTCACGTCCAGGTATTTCTTGGCCGCCACGTTGGCCGCGGCCACCTGCATGGCGATCGTCTGCGCCTGGCTGATGGTCAGACTGGCGTCGTGTTGGGACTGTTCGGCCAATAGTTTGTTGGCGGCGGCCAGGGCGCAGGCGTC
>JAHJDS010000076.1 GCA_018812395.1 Pseudomonadota bacterium | reverse complement strand
GCCGTGGACCAAATCCCATACGGTATGACCGCCACCTGGGTGGCCCGGGCCTCTAACCGTCCGTTCATGCTGTCGGCCAGTATCTCGCACCAGAACTTCACCCATGACCTGATCGTGGCCGGCCGAAGTTTCGGAGTGAACATCTTGGCCGCCGGAGCACAGGATTTGGCCCTCGTTTTTGGGCGTCAGTCCGGTCGTGAGGTTGACAAATTCGAAAACCTCAATTTTCGACTCTCAGCCCACGGTAACCCAATACTGTCCGAGCATACCGTCGCCTTTTTGGATTGCCGCGTCGAGACCAGTGTGCAGGCTGGTGACCACACCCTCTTTCTGACCGAGGTTCTCGATGGGTGTGTGTTGACCGACGAGCAGCCTCTGGTCTTCCATAGGCGAGACTTTGTGTGAGATTTTGGCGTGGTTCATTTAAACCACTTCTGAAAGGGATTGGAGAATCAGGTATTGGCTGGATCGGGCGATAAAAAGTTTCCACGAACGGTGGAAAAGGCGCTGAGGATTCTGGAGACCTTGGCCGAAGCCGGAAAGCCGCTGGGCATTTCGGAGGTGGGCGCCCGTTTGGCCATCAGTAACAGCACGGTCTATAGAATCATGGGCTCCCTCATGCAGCGAGGCTTCGTAACGCAGAATGACCATTCCAGCAAGTACGCTTTGGGCTTCAAGGTCCTTGAATTGAGCCACGCCTTGTTGAGGAGACTGGGCATTCGCGGAATCGCCAGGCCGCTCATGGAGAAGTTGGCCCACGAGACCGCGGAAACCGTGGGCCTGGCGATGCTGGACCGCGGGGAGGTGGTCTACTTGGACCAGGTGGACGGAGGAGAAGTCATCCGGCTGGAATTTCGCCTGGGCGCTCGATGGCCGTTACATGCCACCGCCGCGGGCAAGGCCTGCCTGGCTTTCATGGAGTCATCACAGGTCGAGGAATTCCTCGAGAAGGGACGACTGAAATCATTCACAGAGCATACTACGGTTGATCCCCAGGAACTGAGGAAAGAACTGGTGCGGATCAGGTCCGTCGGCTACGCCTTCAACCGGGGTGAGTTCGAGAGACAAGTTCGGGCGGTCGGGGCCCCATTAATTAATGTGGATAACAGGCCCGTCGGATCGGTAGTGCTGGCCGCGCCGACCCAGCGCTTGCCCGAGTCGGCCGTACCGAAAACAGGCGCGAAAGTAAGATCGCTGGCGAGGGAAATATCCAAGCTACTGGGGCGATGATCTGATTTGTGGATAAGGAGGAGAAAGGACATATGTCTGGCAATGGGAACGAATTGAGGGTCCTGGGCATTTCGGGTAGCCCCCGTGTCGGCAACAGCAGTTATCTGCTGAACGTCGCCCTGGAAGCCGCGGCCGAGGTCAACCGTGAATTGGTCCGCGTTGAATCCTATTCATTCAGGGGCAAGAACTTCGGACCTTGCCTCGGCTGTTTCAAGTGCAGCCAAGAGAAGCACATGGGTGAGTGCGCCATCAAAGACGATTTCCAGCATCTAAGAGACCTGTGGCTGGGAGCGGACGCCGTCATTTACTCGACCCCGGTTTATCACGTCTCCATACCGGGTCAATTGAAGTGCTTTATCGACCGATTGGGCAACACCATAAACAAGTATTACCGCTTGACCTCGCCCCGGTTCATGAAGGTGGTCGGAGCCATCGCCCAGGGCATGCACTTGTTCGGCGGGCAGGAGCTAACCATCAACTTTCTGCTCCAACATGCGGTCCTGAAAAACTGCATTCCGGTGTCCGGCGACGGTTGGCAGTCATATCTGGGAGCCGCCGGCTGGACTGGTGCCAAGCGGGAGGGGAACTCCATAAAGCGCCAATTTGAATCCACCGAAACGGACGCCGAGGTCGTCGTGCAGGCGGCCGAGTCCCTGGGGAGGCGGGTTACCGAGTTGGCCCTGATCCTGCGGCAGGGCCTCAGGCATCTGGAGGATGCCTGCGCCCTGGATGACGCCTATGGCCCAATCCTGGAGCGGGTCCGCGTTTCTTAGACTCGCCGGTGACGGGTGATTGCCATTAATCCGCGGGCTGGACTGATGGAAACGACGGAGGCCATGCACCAGAGGCTGATAATCGACAGGGGCAAATGCACCGGTTGCCTCGTCTGCGTGGACGTCTGCGCCGGGGTCAAGGCCGGCCTGTTTGGCGATCAGTACTCGCGCGTCCGCATTCAAACGGATGAGGCCCTCGGGGTGAGCACGCCCCTGGTTTGCACCCAGTGTGAGGAGCACTTCTGCGCCGAGGTCTGCCCGGTAGAGGCAATCAGGTTCCATTCCGGCCTAAACATTTACGTGGTTGACGATCAGGAGTGCACCGGCTGCGGCGAGTGCGTTGAAAGCTGCCCTTACTCAGGCATTTTCATGGGGATTGCCTCGGCGATGAAGTGTGATCTTTGCCAAGGCCAACCCGCCTGTGCCGATGCCTGCGTGCCCATGGCTCTACGCTGGGGGTCGGTTGACCCGGAAGCCGCGGAGGAGACTCAAAGTCAAGAGACGGGTGGCGGTGGGGTACGCGCCGGTGAGTAGAAGGTCAGGCTTCAAAGTGCTTTGTCTGGATCTCAATCAGCATACCAGCCTTGTGCGCCGGTTGCCCGCCGAAGACGTGACCATGTTCCTCGGGGGCCGCGGCCTAGCCGCCAAACTGCTCTTTGAGGGACAATCGGCGGGTGTGGATCCTCTAGGGCCCGACAATCAGCTTATCTTCAGCACCGGGAAGTTAGTGGGCACTCCCGCGCCCACTGCGGGGCAACTCAGTGTCACCTCGTTGAGCCCGGCCACCCGCAAATACTTCAAAAGCAACACCGGAGGTCATTGGGGTCGATCACTGCGCCGGGCGGGGTGGGATGCTGTATTGATAACGGGTTCCTCGGAGGAGCCGGTATTCATATCCATTGACGATGGCCAGGTGCGCTTCCACTCGGCTGCCGGACTATGGGGATTGAACGTTCGGGAGGCTCAAGCCGTCTTGTTGGCCGAACTAGGTGGCGATGATTGGCAGACCGCGTTGATCGGTCGGGCGGGAGAGAACCTGGTTTCCTTTGCCTGCATCATGACTTCGCTCTACCACGCCGCCGGGCGGGGAGGACTGGGGGCGGTCATGGGCGCCAAGGGCCTCAAGGCCTTGGCCGTGCGCGGCACGGGGACGACCGAGGTGGCGGATTGCCAGACTCTTTTGGCCGAGGTGGGCCGCTTACTGGCAAAGGTCCGTGACAGCGCCAAAGCGCAACTCTACCTGGACTACGGCACCGCCGCCACGGTCGAGCTGGCCGCCGAGGGTGGGTCGCTACCGGTAAGAAACTTCACCCACAGCGTGCTGGAAGGGGCTCATCGGATCTCCGGCACCCATCTGGTAGGGCAGGGCTACATGCGGCGGGGCAGTGCTTGCTCGGCCTGTCCCCTGGGCTGCCACAAACATTCCGTCGTCAAACAGGGGGCATACGCCGGGTACTCCGGCGGGCCGGAATATGAGACCCTGGCCGCCCTGGGAGCCGGTTGCGGGGTGACCGACACCGAAGCGGTCCTCAAAGGCAGCGAGCTTTGTAACGACTACGGTCTGGACACCATTTCCGCCGGAGGGGTCATCGGTTGGCTTTTGGAATGCCAAGAGCGGGGTGTATTACCACCCGGGATGGTCGAGGACCTGGACCTTTCCTGGGGCCGTGGCGGGACGATGGTGGAATTGATCCACCGCATAGCTCAGCGTCGGGACATTGGCGACCTCCTGGCCGAGGGAACCGCCTACGCCGCCGAGCAAATTGGCGGCGATAGCTGGCAATGGGCGGTCCAGGCCCACGGCCTGGAGCAGTCGCGGGTGGACACACGCGGCGCCAAGGCCTATTCCCTGGCCTTTGCAGTCAACCCCAGAGGCCCCGATCACCTTCACGCCCAGCCGCAGGCCGAGTTTGGGCGACACCCAGCCGCGCGTGAACTGGTCAAAGCACTGCTGGGCAGCGATAAATATTGTCAAGGAGCCCAAACCGAAGGGAAGCCCGAGTTGGTGCGCTGGCACGAAGACATATTCGCCCTCAGCGACGCCTTGGGAATATGCTCGTTTGCCACCACCACCACTTACGTCATCGATGAAAACAGTCTGGCACGCCTCTTCGAGGCGACCACGGGGATGCCTTTAACCCCTCATGAACTGATGCAATGCGGTCGGCGTATTGTGGTGCTGGAGCGTTGCTTCAACCTCCGTGAAGACCCCGACCGAAAGGACACCTTGCCCTGGCGCATGATGCACCGGCCGGTCACAGAAGGGCCGCGCGAGGGCATGGTGAACTCGCCCGAGGAATTGGAAGGTTTGCTCAGCCGGTACTACCGCTTAATGGGGTATGACCGCCAGGGGCGGCCCACCGGCGAGCTGTTGGATGATCTTGGATTGACCAAGTCAGTGGCCGGATTGTCGGAGGCCATGGCCCCTTACATCCAACCCGAGGGATGAGGCTTTCTTGGACATTGAAATCAGACTATATCACACCCTGGCCAAACTCCTGCCTCCTGGTGGCGAGGGTTACCAGATCTGTGTGGAGTTGTCTGCGGGCACCACTGCCGGGCAGGCGCTAAGTCAATTGGGGGTCGAGGAGCCTGATCAAGTTTTGATTTTCGTAAATGGAGTAAGAGTCCCAGCCCACTATGAACTCAGCGAAGGTGACGTGCTAGGTGCCATGCTTCCTGCGGGAGGAGGTTAGCTCTTGGCTAAAGGGGAGAGGGGCGAAGTGATGCAGGCCCCCAAGTGCCCGGTGAGATGCGACCGGGACAGCCTCAGGGCTTTGGTCTATGGCGGCGCCATCATGGGCGGTGGTGGCGGCGGCCTTTACCGAGAGGGCTTGGAGGCAGTGGACTTGGCCCTGGGCCTCGGCAAACCAGCCATTGTTTCTTTGGATGAACTAGATCCATCATCAATGGTCGCTACGGTTTCGGCCGTGGGAGCCCCCGCGGCTAAACAGCGTCACCTCGATCCGTTGGATTTCGTCCGGGCATTGGAACTCTTGATCGAAAACACGCCTGACGGACTGGATGGCATCATCTCAAGCGAGATGGGGGGAAGGGCCTCCGCCAATGGTTTGATCCAGTCGGCCGTTTTAGGCTTGCCCCTAGTAGACGCCCCGGCCGATGGACGAGCCCATCCCTTGGGGATGATGGGAGGGCTGGGGCTTCACCATCGAGATGGCTATGTTTCAGTCCAGGCGGCCTGCGGTGGCGATCCGGATCAGGGGCGGCGCGTTGAGATGTTGGTGCGCGGGGACTTGCGGAAGTGCGGGGCCCTGGTGCGTCAGGCCTCGATCCAGGCCGGGGGAGTAGTGGCCGTGGCTCGCAACCCGGTATCCGTTTCATGGCTGCAAAGCCACGGAGCCGTGGGGGCATTGGCCCGGACTCAGGCCATCGGCAGAAAATACCTGGACGCGCTTGAAAAGGGCCGGGACGTTGCGGAATCATTGGCCAAGGCACTGGGCGGGGAAGTGATTGCCAGGGCCAGCGTGAACCGCCTGGAAATCCAGACAGCGGGTGGCCTGGATATTGGCAACATGCGGCTAAGCACCGGCCACCATCTCGCTATTTGGAACGAGTACATGACGCTTGAACTGAGTGGGGAGCGTTTCTATTCCTTTCCAGACCTCATCACTTCTATTGACGGGACCAAAGGATTGCCGGTCAATACGTGCCAGTTGCAACAAGGCATGGAAATCACTCTGATCGGAGCCTCGTGCCATAATCTCATTCTCGGGGCTGGAACACAGGACGATGTCTTGCTGACAGAAGTGGAGGAGGCTCTCGGCGTGAGGTTGCGTTGAACCTGGATGATGCGGCTGAGGGCCGAAACGCGGTTTGGCCGCGGCCTTAACTCAGGAATGAAGAACAGAACGGACCCGAGGCGGTAGGTTGGTTTGAAAGGGTGAAAGCTCGAAAGGTGTTGCCGTCGCGACGGCACCACTATTTCAACGAATGAATGGATGGAAGTCGTGAGCACGTCTCGAGACTCTCGGCCTGATGGCGAGAGCGGGATAGTAAGTTTTTTCCCGCTCTGGTGCAAGCGTTGCGGGAACTGCGTCGAGTTCTGCCCTCGAGGGGCCTTGGCCCAAGACGAGCAGAAAAGACCTTTTCTGGACAAGCCTGAGCGCTGCACCAAGTGTGGGTTGTGCGAGATGTTATGTCCTGATTTCGCCATTTGTGTTGCTGAGGAAGGAGGTCCCCCGGCGGCGCACCGTCGGTCGGCCGCCACCATGGCCGGAGAGGCGGCTCCGAGCCTCGGCCCCTACCTCAGCCCCGAGCGACTGGCCCGAGCGCCGGAGAACGGGAAAAACAAAAATGGCTAAACCACCGGTCAGATTGATGCAGGGAAACGAGGCCATCGCCCGGGGTGCTCTGGCGGTGGGATGTGACTTTTTTGCCGGTTATCCCATCACCCCGGCCAGCGAGATCACCGAGATCATGAGCTTTGAGTTGCCGGCCCGCGGGCTGCCCTTCATCCAGATGGAAGACGAGATAGCGTCCATCGCGGCCTGCCTCGGCGCGGCCATGGCCGGGGCCAAGGCCATGACCGCTACCAGCGGCCCCGGCTTTTCCCTGATGCAGGAAAATTTGGGCTACGGCATCATCACCGAGACGCCGATGGTCCTGGTCAACGTCCAAAGGGCCGGACCGTCGACCGGGATGCCGACCAACGTCGCTCAAGGCGACCTGCAGCAGGCCCGGTGGGGCACCCACGGCGATCATCCGATCATCGTCCTTTGTCCGTCCACGGTGGCCGAGTGCTTTCACTTGACCGTGACCGCCTTCAACTTTGCCGAGCGTTTTCGGACACCGGTGATTTTATTGAGCGACGAACTAGTGGCCCACATGCGCGAGACGGTGCGCCTGCCCACCGTAGACGAATTCGAGGTCACCAATCGCCGCCAGCCGACCGTGCCTCCGGACTGGTACCTGCCCTATAAAACGGACGGCTCCCAGGTGCCGGCCCTGGCCGACCTGGGACGAGGTTACCGCTACCACGTCACAGGCCTAGTTCACGACGAGCGAGGCTTCCCCACCCGTCGTCCCGACGAGGCGGCTCCCTTTTACGAAAGACTGTTCGACAAGATCGCCCGGCACTTCGACGACATTCAGCTGGTTGAAAAGACCGCCTTGGACGACGCTGAAGAGATCATTATAGCATATGGCTGCGTCACCCGGGCCGCCCGGGCGGCGGTGAGGCTGGGCCGGGAACGGGGCCGCAAGCTGGGGCTCTTGACGCTCAAGACCGTGTGGCCGTTTCCCCGGCAAAAGGTGGAGGAGGCCCTCGAAGGGCGGCGCCTGGCGCTGGTGCCCGAGTTGAACATGGGCCAACTCAGCCGGGAGGTGAAGCGGGTCAACGACGGCCGGACCAAGGTGGTCAGGTACGGCAAGCTGGACGGCACCATGATCACCCCGGATGAAATCCTGTCCAGAATTGAAGAGGAACGGTAATGTCCAGACCACATCACCAAGTGGTCTATGACTGGCTGCGTCACGACAAGAAGTTTCCCCACGTCTGGTGTCCTGGCTGCGGCCTGGGGATCCTATTAGGCTCGATGGTCAGGGCCATGGTGGCCAGCGGCCTGGACAAGAATCAGGTGGTCCTGGTCAGCGGGATCGGCTGCACGGGCAGGTTGCCGGTCTATGTGGACGTTAATAGCATCCACACCACCCACGGTCGGGCGTTGTGTTTCGCCACCGGTATAAAGCTCTACCGGCCCGATTTGACCGTGATCGTCGTCATGGGTGACGGGGACGCCACGGCCATCGGCGGCAACCACCTGATCCACGCCGCGCGACGCAACTTGGACCTGACGACGGTGATCGTCAACAACCAAACCTATGGCATGACCGGCGGCCAGTCCAGCCCGACCACCCCCTTGGGCGCCCGGGCTACAACAGCCCCGTACGGCCACATCGAACCAAGCTTCGACATCAGCCAGCTGACAGCCACGGCCGGTGCGGCCTTCGTGGCGCGCAGCACAGTCTACCACGTTACCAGACTGGACAATCTGCTGCGGAGGGCCATTGAACACCCCGGGTTCGGAGTGGTCGAGGTCCTGAGTCCGTGCCACACGAACTTCGGCCGGCAAAACAAGCTCGGCTCCCAGGTGGACATGCTCAAGGACCTCAAGAGGCGTGCGGTACGCATCGAAAGGTGGAAAAAAATGGTTCCTGGGGACAGAGAAGGCGCGATCCCAATCGGTGTCTGGGTAGATCGTGAACTGCCCCGCTACCTGGCGTCCTATGCCGGAGTCTGTCGCCGGGCTCAAAGGCTTAGACACGAGGCAAAAACATGAGAGCGACACCCCTGCTGCCCGGACCCAGGATCGAAATCATATTGGCCGGATCGGGCGGCCAAGGGATGATTCTGGCCGGTTTGATTCTGGCCGAGGCGGCGGGCCTTTACGATGGCCGCCAGGTGGCGATGGTCCAGAATTACGGCCCCGAGGCAAGGGGAGGCACCAGTAAGGCCGAGGTGATCTTGAGCGACCAGACCATCGATTACCCGCTGTGCACCGCGGTTGACGTGCTGTTGGCCCTGACCCAGGAGGCGGCGGACGTCTACCACGGCGATCTCAAACCCGGAGGGTGGTTGATCGTGGATCAAGAGCTGGTGCCGCACCCACCCCTGGCTTCGGCCATCAGCCTGCCCTTCACTCGCACCGCCCGGCGGAAACTGAAGCGGGAGATGGTGACCAACGTCGTGGCCCTGGGTTTCTTGAGCGGCTACACGGGCCTGGTGACTAAAAAGGGTATGGAGAGGGCGTTGCTATCCAGGATTCCCCTAGCCTCCCGGGAAATGAACAAAAAGGCCCTCCGTCTCGGTTCGCGCCTGGCCACCGCCTATCAGAACGCGGTTCCCGGCGCCCGTCCAGAAACCGACTCCAATGAGATATAGCAATCTCTTTGGCCTGGGATAAAAAAAGGAAGCCTCAGATCAGCATCGGCATCGCGACTCTAGCCGTTGTCACCTCTGCCCATTGGATTCAGGACGTTACCCCGTCCTGACAGCTCCAAAAGGAACGAATTGCCTCTATCGACTTCTTCCAGACACAGATATGAGGATAGTCCTCTCATCGTTTAAGTTCCGATGTTCCCCTGAAAATGGGGACAATCGTCCTTAACCTTGCCTGTCGTGGGCTGGTTACGAATAAAGGTAGGTCTTACATACCTTGGTGGACATCGCACTAGTCGGGAGTCAACATATATCTCTCATCTGTTGCCCATTGGCAGGCTATTCTGTCTCAGACCGATTTCGGCTTCATCGTCCGAGGTCAAACCCATGAAATATGCAGAGTCGCGTGGGTCGACGGCCGGCACCGGCGGATCACCCGGCCCCCGGGAGCGACCCGAGCCGGCCCGGCGCGTCCGGCACATGAGGGCCGATTGTAACAACACTTGGTTTTTTTCTTGTCAGACAATTAGACATGTGGCATTCTCCGAATCCGGGGGGTGATTTTCCACCGAACGAGACTGCTGCCGTCCTGTTGATACCGACCTCGGCGCTGCCCTTTCTATGTCGGCACGGCCCGCCCTTCTACCTCGGTCTCGCCCGTTCTTACCAGCCCCGCAAGCTACTGTCAGCCTTACCCATAAACCAAACCGACCCAGACCAATGCAGATTGGTTTCGTATCTACCGTGTGACAATCGTGATGATGGACAAGCCATAGGGGGGGAATCATGTTTGACAGGGTTTTCAAGGTGGGCGTGCTGGTCCTTTTTGCGGCCTTTCTTGGCATGATCGTGGTTTATTGGTTCTTCCCGGTGCCCCGCTACCGATATGTTCGCGGGAGCGTTTCTCGTGACGTTCATGTTGTGGTGGATCGCTGGACGGGGACGATCTATAAAACCGAGGGAACATCATCTACTGTTTTGCGTTTTGACCGCAGGCTACGCCGTCGCTTTCCTAAACAGTGATGACTAATAACAAAGAAGGGGGGAGCCCATGAAACGCTTTCTTTTAATCCTTGTGGCCCTGGCGGCCTTCGTGCTGCTGCCAACCTTGGCCTCGGCCCAGTACGGTCGGGTGCGCGGCTACTACCGTCGAGACGGGACTTACGTCCAGCCGCATTTTCGTACCTATCCCGACGGCAACCGCTTCAACAACTGGTCAACCCGTCCGAACATCAACCCATACACCGGGCAACAAGGCTATCGCTCACCGTATCCGTCTTACAATTACCCGACTTCCCCAAACCCCTATCGTTACCAGCACCGTAATCGTTTTCGTAGCTGGTAACATGCACTCACCGCCGCTCGGGTAATGAGAGGCAACCGTCAAGGGGGCTTTATGCGCAAGCTGCTGGTCGTAATGTTGGTCCTGACCCTGCTTCCCGCCACCGTGGCCGGAGCGGATGACTTTGCCGCCGGATTGGCGGCCTACAACCGAAAAGATTACGCCACGGCCCTGAAAATATTCACCCGGCTGGCCAAGCAGGGACATGCCTTCGCTCAGAACAACCTCGGCCTCATGTATGACAATGGCAATGGTGTCCCCCGTAACTACTACGAGGCCGTGAAGTGGTATCGCCTGGCGGCCAAGCAGGGAAATGCCTTGGCCCAGTACAACCTCGGCCTCATGTACGCCAATGGCCATGGTGTCCCCCGGAACTACCGAGAGGCCGTGAAATTGTACCGCCTCGCGGCAAAGCAGGGCCTTCCCGGGGCTCAGCACAACCTCGGTCTCATGTACGCCAATGGCCACGGTGTCCCCCGGAACTACCGTGAGGCGGTGAAGTGGTTTCGCTTGGCGGCCAGACAGGGAAATGCCGGGGCCCGGTTCAACCTCGGGCTCATGTACGCCGAGGGCAGTGGCGTGCCCCGAAACTACCGTGAGGCCGTGAAGTGGTGGAGACTTGCAGCCAAACAGGGGTATGCCGGTGCCCAGTTAAACCTCGGGGTCATGTACGCCAAGGGCAGTGGCGTGACCCGGAACTACCCCGAGGCCATGAAGTGGTATCACCTGGCGGCCAAGCAGGGAAATGCCAAGGCCCAGTCCAACCTCGGCTTCATGTACTACCAAGGCCGCGGCGTGCCACGGAACTACCGCGAAGCAGCGAAATGGTTCCGCCTGGCGGCCAGACAGGGACATGCCTCGGCCCAGTCCAAACTCGGCTTCATGTACTACCAAGGCCGTGGCGTGCCCCGCAACTACCGCGAAGCCGTAAAATGGTTCCGCCTGGCGGCAAAGCAAGGGAATGCCTCGGCCCAGCATAACCTTGGCTTCATGTACCACCATGGCCGTGGTGTCCCTCGTAACTACCGTGAGGCCGTCAAGTGGTGGCGTCTCGCAGCCAGGCAGGGAGATGCCTTGGCCCAGGTCAAACTCGGTGCCGCGTACGAAGGGGGACGGGGTGCGCCCCGGAACTATGCCCAGGCGGTCAAGTGGTTCCGCAAGGCCGCCGACCAAGCCGATCCCCTAGCCCAGGGGTTACTCGGCCTCATGTATGAACTGGGTCACGGGGTGCCCAAGAATTACATCCTGGCGTACATGTGGGCCAGTCTGGCCGCCAGCAGGGGTAATGCGATTGCAGAGAAACGGCGTGACTATCTGGAGCGGCGCATGACCCCGGCCCAGGTGGCCGAGGCCCAGCGCCTGGCCGCGGAATGGAAACCAAAGCGGGCCAGGTGACTCCCGGGCGGCAGGTCAATTAGGCGAATAACCCAATCCCCCTTTCCAAAGGGGGACAATGGGTCGGAACCAAGCAGGATGGACGAATGGGTTTTTTAAGATTAATCAGACGCGTCCCATCAAAAATTTGTAGGGCCGCCAGGGAGGGGGACGTTTTACTGTTACGGTCTATTCTTAAAAAGCATCCCCAGGCTGCTAATTTTATTTGCGATGAAGGTTGGTCCCCGCTCATGCTGGGCGCCGGTATAAGGGACCATGATTCGGCTTCCAGCACTTGTAAGCTCCTTCTCGATGCCGGGGCAGACGTTCATTACCAGAATGCACATGGTATTTCGGCTTTACATGTCGCGGCAAAATGGGGTCATTACATATTAACCGCTCTTATTTTGTTAAAGGGGGCGAATCCAAATATCAGTACTTCGGGAGGAGTTACTCCCCTTCATTTGGCAGCAGGTACGCTCTACTCAGACCTGGGGCGGTCCGAGTGTTGCACGACAGTAATGGAATTACTATTAGATAATGGAGCGGAAATTGATACGGTTGATTTCTCTGGCAATACTGCATTACATTATGCCGTGGAAATTGGACATACAGAAATAGTCCGCCTTTTGACGTCCAAGGGAGCCGAAGTTGATACGGTTGGCCACTCCGGTAATACCGTTTTGCATTATGCTGTAGAACGTGGACATACAGAAATAGTCCGCCTTTTAATGTCTAATGGAGCCGACCCATTAATAAGAAACATAAAAGACTACACTCCTCTATATCTCAGTGTCGTTGCGGGAGAATGTGATACTACAAAAGTATTAATTGATTGTGGGGCGGAAGTGAACCCCTCCTGCAGAAAGGAAGGAAATCAAAGGCCGCTACATGTAGTGGCAAAGACGAGTAACGTAGAAATCGCCAAACTACTTCTAGCAAGCAATGCTGACATTAATGCAATCGACGATTCAGGATACACCCCACTTCAATATGCATTCGAAAACGACCCATGGGTAGATGATGTTGATTCAGAGCATTCAATGGTTGGTCTGTTAAAAAGACACGGGGCGAAATTGGGAGATGTTTCGGAAGATTTATTTGAAGCGGTCGAGTCCAGCAATTTGAAAAATACT
>JAHJDS010000075.1 GCA_018812395.1 Pseudomonadota bacterium | reverse complement strand
GCTGGGGGCCGGCAGCTATTTCGGCGAGATGGCCCTGTTCGACCACCTGGCCCGCTCGGCCACGGTCACCTCCCGGGAGCAGACCTCATTGTTGGTCCTGCACCAGCGCGAGTTCGCCGAGACGGTCAAGGAGTATCCCGAGGTGGCCCTCCAGATGTGCCGGGAACTCAGCCGCCGGCTGCGCAAGCTCCACGAAAAGATTCAGAGCCTGCCGATCTGTTTCTAGTCTTGATGCTCCGACGCCCGGCGTCCTTACCAATCCCCGGCCACCTCCCGAAGGGCCGCCCGCAGTCGTTGCCGCAGCTCGGCCGCCTGGTCGGGGAGGACCGACTGGGTGTCCGGGTCGACGTACAAATCCTTGTTGATCTCGATCTGGAGGGCGCCCCCGCCGCGCCGCATCATCTCGGGGCCGTAGTGCCGGGGGATGTAACCCCCTTGGTACGGATAATTTTGGGCCGTCGCCAGGCCCTGGCGCTCCATGGCCCGGGCCAGGGCGGACAGGAGTGAGGCAGGGCAGGTCGAGTTGCCGCCGTTGCCCAGGACCACGTCCGGCCTGGTCCGGCCCGGGTCCGGGGCGTCGGGCGGCCCGACGCCGTCCAGGGAGTGGCCTTCCACCAGAAGCTTGATCCCGGACGAGCCGAGGGCCGCGGCCAGTCGCCGGTGATAGGGCCGGTAATAACTTTGGAGGCGTCTTTCGGTCTCGGCCGGGTCGGGCTCGCCGTTGGGAAGAAAAACAGGCCGGCCGAAGTAGTCGGTTCGGGCGATCACGCCCTTGTCGTCCCGCTGGTCCTCGGCCCGGTTGAGGTCGACCACGAAACGCGACCACCGGGTCATGATCACCACCGCCGCCGGCAACGGACCGAAGACCTCGGTCGCACCCAGGTCCACGGCCTGCCTGATCTGGCGCTCGTCCTGGGCCAGGGTCCGGCCGATGTCGGCCGGGACCTCGCCGCCGCCGTGGGGGATCGAGATGACAACGGGCCAGATCTCAGGCGGCATGTGTCAGCGTCCTGGGGGAGGATTCAAGGCGACGTCCGCCTCGTCCGGGGGGCGGCCGTCACCTGACGGCCATCTCGCGCCCGCGGCGCAGGCCCTGGACCTGCTCCTCGATGAAATCGACGACCCTCGCCTCGAGCTTGACCCCGTCGAGCTGGTTTATCCGGGGGATGCCCCCCGGGGAGACGACGTTTATCTCGACCAACCGGTCGCCGATGACGTCGAGGCCGACGAACCACAGGCCGTCGGCGATCAACCGGTCCTTGATGGTCCGGCAGATGCGGCGGTCCGACTCGGTGACGACGTGCTTGGCCGGGGTGGCCCCGGCGTGGATGTTGGTCCGGAAATCGCCCTGGGCCGGGACGCGCTTCATGGCCCCCAGGATTTCGCCGGCCAGGAGCATGATCCGCACGTCGCCCTCGGTCTTGACCACCTCCAGGTACTCCTGGACCATGATCGCCTCCCGGGCGGTGTAGGGCTTGTAGGACTTGACGTAATAGTTGATCAGGGAGTTGAGGTTGTCCCGGTCGCGGAGGCTGACCTTGATGACGCCCTCCCCCCGGAATCGATACAGCGGCTTGACCATCATGTCCCCGCCGAACTCCTCGATCACCCTTTTGAGTCGTCCGGGGTCGCGGGAGATGTGGGTCTCGGGGATGATGTCCGGGAAGTTGAGGAGATACAGCTTCGAGTTGGCCACCATCTGGCCGACGGTCGAGTTGATGATGAACACCTGGTCGCTGACCGGCGTCAGGAACTCCATGGTCTGGTGCATGAGCGGCGGGTCTTTGCGCAGGAACAGGGCGTGGATGTCGGTGATGTTCTCGAAGATCAGATCGTCCTGCTTCGCCCGGTCGACGATGGTCCGCCAGTAGGCGGCCATGCCCAGATCGGGCGGCGTGGACACGTCGTGCATCCGGGCCACCAGGCGGCTGCCGCGGACGTAGATGTCGTGCGGTTCCAGGAAATAGACGGTGTGTTCCCGCTGGTTGCACTCGTACATCAGGTGGCTGGTGGTTTCCCAGACCGGATCGATGGACGGCAGGGGATCCATGACAAAGGCGATCTGCACGTCGGCCTCCTTATTCCGCCCGGCACGCGGGGGAGACCCCGGAAGGGCTGGTCATCGAATTTAATGAAGAAGCATATCATAATCCATCGGAGGGGTGGTCGTTTTTTGTGACTTACGGCGCCCGTGACCCACGAATGGGCCCTCTTCCGGTCGGGTTGGTGGTTCGAACCGGGGTTCAGGTCAGGGC
>JAHJDS010000001.1 GCA_018812395.1 Pseudomonadota bacterium | reverse complement strand
GTTCGAATCCCACCCCCTCCGCCATTTTTTTTCGCTTAATTCCGACCAACGGCCAGTCTCATGTCAAGGCGGCAAGACAGCGGCCAATTTGCCTTCCGATGCCGGCCGCCTGGGCGGCGGATGGTTACCGGCCCCGGCCGGCGGTGCGGCCGAAGCCGGCTCGGAAGCTTACCCGGTTGGCGAGGTTGGCCTTCGCTTTATAACCCAGGAGTCTGTCGGAGAATTTCTCCGACTGTCTCCTAGTAAAATCTTGACCAACTCCCCCGATCTCTTGGCCGCGGTAAAGTTGAATGGCATATAGCCCCACTTGTTTACCGCGAGAACCTGGGCTTTTCACCCTTCCCGACGGCCTTGGATTTGTCGTCTACGGCCCGAGCAGCCGCGGGGAAAACAAAGCCGACCGGAACCGAAATAACGACCACCCGGCTGGCTCCGGACCTAAACCCCAACACCAGTTTACGCCTCGGTGTCTCCCTCCTCCGACAGTTGATTGCGCCACCGCTCCTGGGTCACCAATTCACAATTAATCCCAGCCCCCGCGTTGCGGACGAACCGTTCGCCAGATATTATTGGAAGTCAATTCATCCCGGACGGACGCGACCCCTCGGTCGCCGCCAATCAAAGGAGGAGGGCCCATGGCACAGCAGGTGCGGGTCAAGAACATCGGCCTGAGAGGCGTCACCGTGGCCGACTCCAAGATCAGCTTTATCGACGGGGAACGAGGTGTTTTGATCTACCGCGGCTATCGGGTCGAGGACCTGGCCGACCACGCCACTTACCTGGAAACGGCCTATCTGCTGCTGCACGGCCGGTTGCCCACGCCCCATCGACTCGACGAGTTCACCGCCGCCGTCACCGCCCGCCGGACCGTACCGGACTTCATCTTGGACGGCTATGGCCGCTGGCCCGGCTCGGCCGCGCCCATGGACGTCCTGCAGGCCTCGGTGCCGCTCCTGGCCCTGGCCGATCCCGAGCCCGAGGCCCGGACCCGGGAGGATATGGCCGACAAGGCCCTGGGCCTTATCGCCCGCTTTCCGACCCTGGTCGCGGCCCGGCACCGGATCCGTAACGGCCTCGAGCCGCTGGCGCCCGACCCCTCGCTGGATCACGCCGCCAACTTCCTGTACATGCTCACCGGGAACAAACCGGACCCGGCCACGGGGCGCGACCTGGACGTCTGCCTGATCCTGCACGCCGACCACACCTTCAACGCCTCGACCTTCGCCTGCCGGGAGGTGGTCAGCACCCGGGCCCACATCTACGCCGGGGTGGCCGCCGGCGTGGGCGCCCTGTCCGGGAGCCTGCACGGCGGGGCCAACGCCCGGGTGATGAAGATGCTCCTGGATCTCGAGGACGTCGAGGACATCGAGGGCTGGGTTCGAGAAACCCTGGACGCCGGGGAGAAGATCATGGGCCTGGGCCACGCCGTGTACCAGACCGACGACCCGCGGGCGAAATACCTGCGGGCCATGGGCGCCCGCCTGGGCCGGAAGACCGGCCGGCCCTGGTTCGAGATCTCCGCGCGGATCGAAAAGGCGGCCGTGGCCGAGTTCGAGAGACGGGGCCAGACCGGGATCCGGCCCAACGTGGATTTTTGCAGCGCCCCAGTCTACTACCTGATGGGCATTCCGCCTGACTTGATGACGCCGGTGTTCGCCGTTTCCCGCGTCGCCGGCTGGTCGGCCCACATCATCGAGGAGGTTTTCGCCGAGGCCCAGGACAGGCCCCGGCTCTATCGCCCCCGGGCCGAGTACGTGGGCGATTACTGCGGTCTGATGGGCTGCGAATATGAGCCGCTGTCCGATCGCCACGAATAATCCCGACCCGGGAGCCGACGTCGGAGATAAAGGCCGCGATTCATCGCCATCACGTCGTCATTCGAACCCGAGCCCGGGACATGAGGCGGCGATACGAGGTGTTTCGGTTCGATCCCGAGCCAGACCGGGCGCCCCGCTTCGAGTGCACCAAGGCCCGCCCCAAGGAGATCCCGGTCACCAAGTCCATCAATCTGATCAAGCGCGAGATTGAACGAAATCGCTGAGGGCGGGGACGGATCAATCCCTCTTGATTTGGGACAGGTCATTGAACAGACCGATGTAACTGCGCACCTGTCCCTGACAGCCCTTGACCACGCTCAGGGTCAGCCATTCCGGATAGGTATCGCCGTTCTTGCGCCGGTTCGAATGCTCGCCGCTCCATTGGCCCCGAACGATCAGATCGTCCCACAGGTTTTCGATCATCCCGGGATCTATGTTGTCCGAGCGGAACAGGTTGATTCCCCGGCCGATGGTCTCCTCCAGGGTATAACCGGTGATGGCCGTGTACGACGGGTTAACCAGAATGACCACTCCCTCGACGTCGGCCACGACCAGACCTTCGAGGCCGGCGACCGAATCACGCCTCTGGGGCGGTTGGCGTCGCCAGAGCCGGCGCCGGTCGGTGACGTCGTGACCGTAGACCAGCACCATGTCCGAGTGGGGCCAAGGGGCGGTGACGAACAGGTACTCCCGGTCGTCCATCCTGACCTCGAACTCCCGTCCGCAACCGTTGTCAGAGCTGGCCCGAACCTGGTCGGCGATCGGGGCCGGGGCGCTTTCCCCCACCGGACGGCCGGTCAACGACATCAGCCCGGCCGAGGCCGGGTTGGCGTACTGGATCACGCCGTCGGCGGCGACCAGCAGGAACGGATAGGGGGTGTCAACGGGAAAGCGGGCCAACAGGGCCGCCGATTCCTCGGCACATCGACGGTCATCGGTCTGTTCGACGATCAGGATGAAGTAATCGGGCTCGCCGCCGGGCCGGCGCATCAGCGTCGAGCTGTATCGGAGGCACGGCCCAGGGCCGTCGCCCCGACGGTCACGTCTTTCCCAGGCGGCCAGGGGCGTGTCGGCGTCGAGCAGCCGCCTCATCCGCTCCCAGTCGCCCGGTCCCTTGTCGGCCGGGACCGCGGCCCAAAGGTCGCGCGAGACCAGGTCATCCCTCTTTTGACCCCAAATCTCGGCCAGCCGCGGGTTGGCCCACAGGATCTTGCCCCCGAGGCTGACGTGGGCCATGCCCGGACGCTCGCGGTCGCCGTTGTTCGACGATTGGTCCGCAGGCGCTTCAGACACCGCGGGACTTCGAACCGGTCCGCCACCCGGGCGTTTGTCGTCATTGCTCCCGGTCACGGCCGCTTGCCAGTTAAAACCGATCTCATCGATTTGACGGAAATCCTCTCCCCGGATCGCCGGCCTTGTTTTCGGCCGGCGACGCTGCTTTAAGTATTACAGTTATCTAGCGGAATACAACCCGAGTCGACCGTTTTTCACCTGTTTCCGCCTTCGGCCGGGCTGGGTGTGGAGGCGGAAAAAAAGTCCTTCCATACGATCAGGTTCGGGTCGAGGTCTCCAGGAGGTGGCAGAAACCGGCGTGCTCTTCGGCGGTGCAGGACCGGCCCACGGCCCACTTGAGGGAGATCGGGGCCATGAGGGTGGTCACGAAGGCCATCAGCACCAGGGCCGAGAACTGGTCCCCGGTGAGCAGGGGCTCCCGGAACGAAGCGGTCTGCACCCAGTTCCAGAAGGTGGTTGGTTCGAATTCACGAACCAGCAATTTGTCGCTGAGGCCGACGACCACCGAGGCCACCGCCAATTCGACCGCCCCCCGGCTGTTCATGCCTAAACCGACCACCATCGCCTCCCAGCGGCTATGCCCCCACAGCCGGAGCGGGAGCGCGGAGCCGACCAGCTTGCCCGCCGCCGCGACCGCGATCAGCGCCAGAGAAAACAGCAGAAAACGCCAGTCCAGGGAGAGGTGGAGGTGGAACGACAAGGACACGAAAAAGGTGGGCACCAGAAAGCCGTAGGCCATGCCGTAGAACCGGTCGGCAATGGCCTCGTACACCTTCTGGTCCATGATCTCCTCGCGCACGAACTGGCCGGCCAGAAAGGCGCCGATGATCAGGTGCAGCCCGGCCAGCTCGGCCAGATAGGCCATGGCCAGGGCGACACCGATGGCGAAGGTGAAGCCCTTGCCCTCCTCGTCGGTCAGGCGGCGGGTCAAGAACGGCATGACAAAGTGGCCGACCAGGATCGTCAGGCCGAAGAAGAGCCCGACCTTGAGCAGGATCAACAGCAAGCTCACCAGGTCCAGGCTCCCGGCCCGGGCCAGGCCGAGCAGGACCGATAGGCCGATCAGGGACAGAATGTTGTCGATGATGGCCGCGCCGATGATGATGTAACCGACCTCGCTTTTGTTGATGCGCAGGGACTGCAGGACCACCGACTGAATAGCGATGGCCGAGACCGAGATGCCCATGCCCACGAACAACGATTGCATCAGGGTCCCGCCAAAGGCCAGGGTCAGCGCCAATCCCAGGCCGAAGGGCAGCACGAATCCGCCCACGGCCACGCCCATGGACGGCCAGATGTGCCGGAGGAGGGCCTTGGGGTCCATCTCCATGCCGGCGTAGAACATGACGAAGAAGATGCCGAAATCGGCCATCAGCACCAGGGGCTCCGAGGCGGTGATCAGACCGAACACGGCCGGCCCCAACAGCAGCCCGGCCAGCATCTGGCCCAGCATGGCCGGCAGGCCCAGACGGGTGAAGACCGTGCCTGCGGCCCAGGCCGCGGCCAGGATGACCATCAGTCTGACCATCAAGTCCGGGGTGATCATGTCGCCTCCCGCTCGTCGCCCTGCAAGTTCGGCCCTCATATTACCCGGCTGCCCGGGAAAGGACAAGGGGCGGCCGGTTCCGGGCGCCGCCCGGCCAAACCCCAGGGGCGGGGTTGCATTTCGGTCCCCCTTTCCCTAAAATTTGAAACTAGCGATCGAGAACGAGCCCACCTCTTTCCCGAACAGGAGGCAATCATGGGTCAGGACAAGGGTTACTGGAACCCTTACCTGTGCGGCGCGCTGTTGGGCCTGGTGCTGCTGTTGACGTTCGTCCTCATGGGACGAGGCATCGGCTCCTCGAGCGGCGTGGCCCGGGTGGGGGCCGGGCTGATCGAGCTGGTGGCCCCGCGCCACGTCGAGGGCAACCTCTACTGGGGTCCGCCGCCGGCCGAGGCCAGACGACAATACGTCGAGGCCTGGCAGGCGGTCCAGAAGCTGAAACAAGCCAAGACCACCGGCCCGGCCCTGGCCGCCGCCCAAAGGAAGCTGGCCGAGGCCAAGACCAGGCGGCAACTGTCGCGGAGTTGGTCCACGTCCCAGAAAAGCGCCTGGGACGGCTGGCTGGTCTGGGAAATCCTGGGGGTTTTGTTCGGGGGACTTTTCTCGGCCTGGATCGCCGGGCGGCTGAAATTCGCCGTCGAGCGCGGGCCCAACATCACGCCCTGGCCGAGATTGGCCCTGGCCCTGGGCGGAGGCATCCTCTCGGGATGGGCCACCCGCCTGGCGGCCGGTTGCACCTCGGGCCAGGCCCTGACCGGCGGGGCCGCCCTGGCCGTGGGTAGCTGGGCCTTCATGTTCGCCGTGTTCGCCGGGGCCTACGCCACGGCCTACTTTGTCAGGAGGCAGTGGTCATGACCGATTATCTGTCGTTGGCCGTGGCGTCGGTCTGGCTGCCGGCGATGAAGGTCCCGGTCGCCCAGCCGTCCACCTCTTTCATGGGCATCCACATCGCGCTGTTGATCGGCTTCCTGTTCGGGGTCGTCCTGGAGCGGGCCGGCTTCGGGAACCCCCGGCGGGTGACCGACGTCTTTTATCTGAGGGACATGGCCGTCCTCAAGGTCATGTTCACGGCGGTGGTCGTGGCCATGCTGGGGTTGTTGTACCTGGCCTGGTTCGGCTGGCTGGATCTGGGCCAGGTCCACGTTCCGGCCACCTTCCTCTGGGCCCAGATCATCGGGGGTCTGGGCATGGGCGTCGGCTTCGTCGTCGGCGGGTACTGCCCGACCACCTCGCTGGTGGCGACCGTGTCCGGGCGGATCGACGGTCTGGTGTTCATCGCGGGGCTGCTGATCGGCTCGATCATCTGGGCCGAGGGCTACGGCCTGTGGAAGGGACTGAGGCTGATCGGCGACTACGGCCAGATCAAGCTCGACAGCGTGCTGGGCCTGCCCTTGGGCATCGTCGCCTTGTTGGTGGTCGTCCTGGCCCTGGTGGCGTTCGTCGTCGCCGGCCGGCTCGAAAGACGCTTCGGTCCCAAGGACGCGGCCTGAACCGGGCCAGGTGACCAAGGGCCGCCAGGGGCCCTGGCCGGCGATTCCCGGCCCGGTCGGGGTTGACCCGGCCCGGGACCGTGATAGACTTCCGGGAACCGAATACAGGAGAAACCAACCGCCATGAAGGACATCAAAAAATGGCTGGGGGCCGCGGTGCTGGTGGCCCTGGCGGCCGTGTTGGCCGTGGCCAATCCGTCGTTTTTGACCGCCTCCGAACCCCAGGGGAAGCCGACCAAGCCCCAGCCCGCCGTCACCGCCCCGACGCCCAAGGCCAAAAAGCCGGCGGCGACCAGCGCTCCCCCCGCGACCAAGCCGGACAAGAAGAAGCCCGCGTCCGCCGGGGCCCCCGTTCCGCCGCCGGAACCCGACGAGGGCTGTTAGGCCGCGGACCGCGTCTCCGGGATTAAAAACCAACCCGCCCCGGGCGACCGCCATGAATCGTCCGGGGCTTTTTTGGCCAACAAGCCGGAGGACGGCTTCGAGAAGGCCGCCGCCGGCTCACAAGTCCTGGTCGTCCACCTCGTCCCACTCCCGGGCGGCCTCGGCCGAGGCCTCGGCCTCGCTCAGCGCCGCGGCCCGGGCGTCGAACTTCTGGGCGATGATCCGGGCCAGGTTCTGGCCGAAGAACTCCCTCTCCCGGCTCAGGGTGTTTTTGACCTGCTCCCACAGGCCATCGAGATCCGCCGCGCTCCGGGCGGAGTCCACCTGCTCGTAGATCCGACCCAATCGCCGGTTGCGGATGCGCTCCAGGTTCAGTTCCAGCGAGTCCTCGACCAACAGCTTCTGTTCGCTGGTCAGGCCCATCTCCTTGGCCCGGGCCATGGTGGCGTCGTAGATGTCCATCAGCGGCCCGAAGTCCGGGGCCCGGCGCATCCCCAGGGCCGCCTGCTGGCAGATCTGCTCCAGCAGCCGATGGCGGTGCTGCTCGTAGGCCCGGGTCAAGCGGTTTTGGTGGTACAAGGTGTTGGTCGAGGTCAGCTGCAGGTCCTCGAGGGCCTGCTCGTAGTAGACCGGCAGTTCCTCGAGGTCGGCGATCTGTTCCAGGGTGGCCAGTTG